>JALVYB010000001.1 GCA_027038175.1 Caldifarciminota bacterium
GAGCGGCTGGTTCATCACCCCTTACTACGCTGGTCCTCATGACTGGGCTCAGGTGAACATCGACGGAAAATGGTACCCAGTGGATGCGTCCTTCGGAAATTTAAAGCGACATACGATGGTGGAGAACGAGTTCTACTTTGGGAATTTAGATGCATTTCGAATGATTGCCAACGACGACATCGTGGAAGAATTCTACCCCAAGAAGAAATTCTGGCGCTCGGACCCGGTGGACAATCAGGTGGGCGAGGTGGAAAATGAAGTTCGCAATATCTATTACGACGGGTTCTCGTGGAAAATTTACCTGAAAGAAATGAAGAGCGTGGGGGGCGAATAAGTTGCTCACTTTTCATAAAACTAAAATAGGAAATATTAATGAGAATTGAAAAGAAAATTAGGCATTTACAGATTGTGAGAAATAGCACAAAGCAATTATGGGGGAAAACAGATTAGTCTAAAGCAAAAAGTGGGAAATAAAACGCATATAATCACAGAGGAAAAGATAAAATCCACACGAAACTTAAAGGAATCCCATTATTTTTAATACATAATTTAATAAATAATTACATGGACCTCGCGAATGATGCTAACATGATGGGTGCAATATCATGTCTAAACAATGGATTTTGTGATTTATTATGTGGACTTTTTGCGGGTATTAAGGCATATTAAATGTATATATTTTTTTGGTGGCACTCTCCCAAAGTTTTAAATATTTATTATCCTTTATCTGTTTGTGGACAAAGTCCACGGGGTGAGAAAGATGAACAAGAAGATATATATATATGGAGGAGTAGTGATTGGCGTGGTGGCATTACTCATGCTACCAACAGTGATGGGGAATGATGTAACTAGGGATTTTCCGACATGGATGGATAATTTTTACTATGGAACACTGGAAGTTGAGTCCACTTGTGGGGGTGTTAATGGACAGTCTAGGGGTGATGTTTACCACTATGGAAGTGCCTCAATATATGTTAAAGCTGGGAATGGAGATACAAAATCCGACTATATATATGCTGGATACTATGGATCAAAGAGTATAGAGAAATATGGCTCTCATTTATATATGCACACATGGGGCACGCAAGAAAATAACCCAGATGGTACTCTAAAGAATGCGGGTACTGTTGTATTTGTTGAAGCAAACCCTTATGTGGGTGACACATTACAAATATACAACGGAGAAGACTGGGTAAGTTGGGTAAGAGTGACAAGTGCTAGTGACACAAGCACTGGAGGAATAGGTATAGAGAGTTCGGAGGGATCACCTTGAATTTAAAAAAGGGGCTTTTCCTATTTTTAATTTTTTTTGCTATTACTGGTATGTCTGGGGCTTCGAGTGTGGTCTCAGCTACTAATAATGGTGTAATTCCGACTTGGGTTCGGGTTGGTGCGTATGCTTCTTACTGGGGCCAAGCAATGGGAGTTGTGATTAAGTATCAGGATAAGTATTATGATTTTATGCAAATGGGATCGGGCAGTGTTAACCTCACATGGAAAATAATTTCTGTTTCTGGAGACGTAGCTACTATAGATATGAAAATAGTTGAAAATGAATTAATCTCTTATTCAGAATCTCTGCCATCTGATGTTAAAAAATTATTTAGAGAAGGAGATAACGGCACATATGTTTATCATGATGAGCACGTTTTTAAAGTTGATGTAATTAAAAGAGAAATAATTTCAAACGGTGGAAGAGTGAATTTATGGATAATTCCTTCCATAGATGTCACATGGGACAAGACTCATGTTAAAAGTGTTCAACTTAATCCAAACGCTACGCCCGTAGCAAAATATGTGGGAACGAAATATGTACCTAAAGTAATGGTGTTTCCAACTGATATAAAAGATTCAAAAAATAATTTGTATGATCCATATAAAATGACTGCAGGAGTAGGGGAAACTGATGCAAAAATAATGGAAGAAGAGAGCAATAACATGACTCTTCCAGATCCTCAGAACTCTTCACCATATCTCGGAGTATGGGCATATTACCTAAGGGATACTGGACTATTGTATTCCGGTAACCTCGTAGATGATACATTATTTAGTATATTTCATAACTATGGCGCAATGATGGTTAAGCTTAACCATACAAATATACGTGCATCCTCATCTCCACAGACGCAATCAATATCTATTGATATGTGGGGTATGATAACCGCAATTACTATAGGTGCAGTAGGTGTTGCAGCTTGGATATTATTGAAACGGAAAAAGTAACTAAGATATATCGGACAATTTACGGCTCTGTAACTGCAATTGAGGATGTATCTTTGGAGATAGAAAAGGGGATTACAGGAGTACTCGGGCCAAATGGTTCTGGAAAAACTACATTAATAAAATTAGTGGCGGGGATTATCCGGGCTACTTCAGGGATTGTGAAGGTATTTGGGAGCAATCCATGGAAATTTGAAGTAAAACGGAAGATATCATATCTCCCAGAAAAACCTGTTTTTCCAAAAGGCGTAACAGTAAGGGAATTGACTAAATATGTCGCTAAAACAAGGGGTACAACAATGGAAGAACTCGTAAACTCTCTTTCATACTTTGAGATATATGATTTGGATAGAAAGGTGGGCGCTCTTTCAGCAGGCATGACTCAGAAAATAGGTTTGGCGTATACTTTATCAACATCTCAAGAGCTTATAATATTAGATGAACCCACCGCAAATCTTGATCCCATCTGGCGAAAAAAAGTCTTGTGTATGATTAAGGAACAAGGTAAAAATTCCACTATATTATTTAGCACCCATATATTACATGATGTTGAAAAGATCGCAAATAATATTGTGCTTATGCACAACTCAAAACTACTCTTGCATAGTAATATTAAAGATATAAAATTAAAATATGGTGGTTTAAAGTATGAAATTCACTTTAAAAATGGCGAGGTAATTATAACAAGCACTTTGGATAAATATGTATATGAAAATGTGGATTACATTATTACGCATTCTTTTGAACTTGAGGATGTATTTGAGGTGGTACTAAATGAAAGAGCAGTTTAATTGGCATTTCAAAAATCTATTCACATCCCTTTTTTTTCCCTTATTTCTATTTGTCTTGTTTTTTGTATATATAAATGGATTATCTATAAATGCCAGTTGGTCGGGAAGTGCTCCTTGCGAGATGCCTGATACTTGGAGCAATGGGTATTTTGACAGAGTAATGCCCATTGGAGACATAGAACTGCTCTTCATAGCGTATGTGGTAATATCATTATATACATATCCATTTGAAAGTGGTGTTTCTCTTTTTGAATTTTCACTTCCATTCTCAAGAACTCAAAATTTTATCTCAAAGTACTTTGCAGGATTATTATATATGTCTTTTACCATCATATTTTCAAAGGTAATCTCAACATATGTTGTAACTAACTATGTTTTTGGGGCTTTGAACGGTATTTTTTATGTATATATTTTTTCATCAGTTTTTACTTTGTTATATTTTTATTCTATTTTTATGTTTTTTGGTATGGTTTTTAAGAAATCAATTGGTGTTATTTTCAGTATTGTGGGGATTATTGCTCTAAATGAATATGTTATATTTCCTTTACGTCTTCCGCTCCCACCTACGATTTATCTGAAGCCAATACATTCCCTTATACTTTTTTTTAATGCTTTGGGGTGGACAATCGCGATTGGGATTGCTATGAGTGTTTTATCGTACGTACTGTATGGGAGGGTTGAAGTATGAAATTCAAATACTATTTTAAGATAATCCATGTGATTTTATCGATAGGCTTTGCTTTTTCCCTTGCGATGATTGCAACCGGTCTCACCTCTCCTCCCGAGTTGACAAGTGCTTCCTCATCTGGACAACCTAATACCCAGATTTATATATTTATACAACATTCCGGACCATACCATCTTGTAATAAAGTTAGAAGGTAACTGGAATTTAAAAGTTTATTTCAGTAGCACGCCATGCGGAAAATATAGAGAGATATGGAAAGGTAATGGCAGCTATCCAACAATAGTTAATGTGAATTTTCCATCTAGAGGTTATGTGGAATTTTTAACTAGTAGTGCTGGAAACTTGATACTTCAAAGATTGAGGCCTGCACTTCAATATGATTATCTATATCAGGGACTCCTATTTTTTAGTGTTTTCGGAATAGGCGAGATTGTCATATTTTTAGCAAAGAGACTTTGATGTATCATAATATCCCTCAATTTTTCAATATTTTTTATAGTGAAATCGCCCTCTCTAATTTTCAAAATAGTGTGCTATCTGTTCGTGGGAAGTGGAAAATTTTAATAGGTGTACGGCGATAATCTCCAACATGGTTAATACAAACGTGCCGATTATCGAAGCCCTAAAGAACATGGGGGGCTATGTGAAGTGGTGCACACCCTCAATTTTGCCCGATCAGGAAAAAATTGCAAATGTTTACAAGACGGATATATCGGTGTCCGCGCATTTTTTAGGTAGTTATGTGGATAACACGGGCATATTTGGGGAGGCGCATAAAAAAGCAGCGAAGTTATACGGTGCGGATAAAACCCTGTTCAGTGTCAATGGCACCACGGGGAGCAACTTCATCGTTATGAGAATGCTCACGCTGGAGCATGATAACCCTCAAATTTTGGTGACGCGCAACATTCATCATTCAATCCTTCATGCGGCCGAATGGCTCGGAGTCAAGTTCAGATTCATAAAATCGTTCTACGACCCTCAGTTTGAAAGCCTGATTCCCCCAAAGCCGGAGGATTTTTAGACGCGCTAAATAATTATCCCGAGACTGACGCGGTCATCCTCTCTTCGCCAACGTATTCAGGGCTTTCGGCTAGGGTGAGTGATATAGTCAAGGTGGTGAAGAATTTTGACTCAAATATAAAGGTGATTGTTGACGAAGCATGGGGCTCGCATTTTCATTTCACCCAAGAATTACCTCCCAGCGCCATGCAGGCTGGAGCGGACATCTCGGTTCAGAGCACACACAAGCAGGGAGGCTCTCTGCAGCAGAGCGGTATGATACACTGGAAAGAAGACCATGTGAACAGCGACCTTATGTACGAGGCATTCAGAGAATACGCGACTACGAGCCCATCTTATCATCTCCTCGCATCTTTAGACGTAGTGAGGGAATACATGGAAAAGAACGGGCGCGAGGTGATAGAAGAGTTGATTAGAAAAGCGGATTACTTCAAAGACTTGCTAGGGAAAAAACTGATACCTCCAATGAAGATAATGGACGACTCCCTCGAATTTGATCTGGTCAAAGATTATATATCCGGCTACGATAGAACGAAGATGAATATTGCGCTTACAAAATACAAGGAAACGGGATTTCAGATAGGCAATATTCTTTCCAAAAATCACAAGATAATCGTTGAGAAGAGTGGCCTAAATACCATTCTTTTCCTCACAACATACAGGCTATCTTACAGCG
>JALVYB010000002.1 GCA_027038175.1 Caldifarciminota bacterium
TTATCAACATCTCTTCTGACACCTCCCGGAACGACGTAGGATGCTGTAATTCTTGCTCCAGCTACCCTCATTAACACTTCACATGTCAGCTCTCTCAGGGCAAAAGGCCACATAAAGCCAGTGGTATGTCCAAGAAATACAGACAGTATTCCTGCATCGTAGAAGTGCGTTCCTATTCTGCATATCTCCGCAAGCATAGTTCTTATGTACTTGGCTCTCTCTGGCACTTCAATATCCATAGCCTGCTCAATTGCTCTGACATAACCGAGACTGAAGTTCACGCAATCCATTATTGCTGGTCTCTCAACAAGAGGAATATTCTGTATATAAAGTTTATTTTCAGCTAATTTTTCTACACCCCTGTGCACAAAGCCCGGGTCAGGTATAACTTCTCTTATAACGTCACCGTGAACCCTGACTATGAGACGCATGTGACCGCTCCCGCCGTGCTGGGGACCCACAAACAGGACTATTTCATCACCTTTCGTCGCTTTTTCATCTAATCCTGGAGGCACAGGCAACTCAAGACTTTCTATTTCGGCGGGAGGTTTTACAGGCACGGGAAGCGAATATTCTTTCATTTCACTCACTCATCTCACCTCTCAAAAGTATTTTAAAACTTATTTACTTTCCTCAAGCACATAACTTGGTTCTTCAAGCTTGAAATCCTTTCTGAGTGGCGTTTCTACTTCTGGAGCTATGAGGAACTTCTGACCCATGTTTGGATTGCCTTCAAACCACACACCAAAGAAATCGTGCATTTCCCTCTCCTGGTAATCTGCTGATAACCAGATGTCTGTTAGACTTGGAATCCTTGGATTGTTTCTATCGATTTCGGCTGCAAAAGTTACTATAACAGGCATGAGCTCCTTAACGCTGTAGCTTGAAACCGAGCATTCAACTATGAATTTGTTTTCATGTAAAACATCTATTACGTTTATTGACTTAACGTGATCGAAGCCCTCACTCTCAAGTGCTTTAGCCACTTTTTTGTAAAACTTTGCATTAGTTTTGATGTAAATTCTGTTGACGTTTGTGGTAAATACTTCTACATATGGTATTTTTCCCCTCAATTTATTTACGAGCTGGTTCCCAAATTCCCAGTCCACCTCTTTTGGTTCTATTTTTATCTCAGGCTTCTCAGCTATTTTTAACGGTGGTTTTGGTGGCTTCCTCTCCTTACCAGCCTCGGTACCAAGAATTTTTGCTAAATCAGCTTCTTTGAAATCTACCGTCGTTCTTGCTTCCCCTCTCTCTATTTTTTTCTGTAGTGCTCTTACTGCAGAAATCAGTCCCTCTGGGGTTGGAGGACAACCGGGAACAAAGTAGTCCACCGGAACTATCTTCCAAGGTCTCGTTATGTGATAGCTGTTCCAGAATAATCCTCCCTCGATACCGCATGCACCTATGAGTATTACAAATTTCGGATCAGGCATCTGCTCCCACGTAATCCTCAAAGCTCTTGCCATCTTCTTGGTTATTGTGCCCTCAACAATTATCAGATTTGTCTGTCTCATCATACCGAAGTTTAAAGTGCCCCATCTCTCAGCATCGTAGCCACTCGCATAAGCATGAGCTAATTCAACACCGCAGCACGATGTAACCAAGTGAACAGCCCAGAGGCTCCACTTTGCACCCCACTTCTTTACGGGAGCTAGGGCTCCACTGCCCAGAAATTCAATGTTTTCAGCATTAACATCCTTCACATTCTTCACCTCCCACCCTTAGCATAAGCAGCCTCGCAGGCAAATTTATAACCAGTATATATTGCTGGAGTTAACATGATAAATGCCACTGTTATTAAAGGTATAGCTATCCTCATTGGAGCTAAAATAAAGAGCAAAACTGCTATTGGTTCTACTCCAAGGAAAACCAGTAAATAGCCTGTATACTGCATTGGCAGTGCATACTTGGGTGTCATGAACGGCAAGCTTCCAGATTCAAACCTTTCTACTTTAACGATAGAGGGTGTTTTGCTCGGAGTCAGTATTTTTGCCAGCATAACTATTGTAGCATCTATAAATATACACAGACCTATGACAATCGCTACAATAACGACATTGCTAAGGACACCTGACTGCAACATTTCAGACACCTCCAATAACCATTTTAGCTATGTTAATGAACCAGTTTGGTGGCAGTACTGTTATCAGCATTGCAGCACTTGCTACAAGAGCTATTGCTGTTACCTTTCCCGGAACAGTATCCTTCGCTAAATTCCTCGCTATTCTCAGGTAATAGGGAATGGATATAGCAGAGTTAACTATCAGCAGGAACGCCAGCCAGACAAGTCCTGCTCCAACTAGAGATGTCAGTATGAAGAACTTTGACCAGAATCCCATGAGCGGTGGTAGCCCTATGAAGGACAGAGCTAAGACATACATAAGTGGTCTTGAGCACCCATCTGTTTTTATGGAGGCAAAAAACGAGGCTTTGCCAAACGCGTTGACCATTAACTGCAGCAGTGCACCAGCGAAAGCTAAATATAAGAAATTCTTTGACGTTATGACTGCAAGAGTTGCTATTATGTAACCCATGTTGGCAACTGTAGAGTAAGCGAGAATTCTTCCTGTTTCCTTTGCTGTCAGAGCGCCTATATTGCCTGTAAACATCGAAATTACGGCGATAAATGCCACGAATAGCGTTAGGTTGCTGAGCTGGGGTAATGATGTCAAAAGCAGGATCTTGTAAGCGGCTATGAACGGAACTATTTTTGTTATCGATGCTATAACTGAGAGTGGTAGAGGGTCTGCTGCGCTGAAAACATCTGGAACCCATTCATGCATGGGTGCACATCCTACCTCCATCCCAAGACCAAGAATGAGCATAACGAAGCCAAGCGTGTAAAGTGCTGTGTCTTTTACAGAGCTGGAGTAAACCAGCAGCAGCGTACCTATTATGAACAGTACTGTTGCGAGAACCATGAATGCTATGTATTTTATCGCCACGTCAACATGTGGTGGTTTTCCATCCGTGCTGACAAAGATTAGGGCATAAGTCGGAACTGAAGCAATTACGAAGGATGCAAGCACGAATGCTATGTCGCTTGTATATGCTACATAAACTGTAATTACTGTTATTAAAGCCACAAGTGCATAATCGATACCACTCATCTGATTCTCCTTTACACTCATGCTGAAGACTGTGAGCACACCTATCGCTATGACCAGCAGAACGTACATGAACAGCTGTGGGGTTGACACCGCTGCTGCAAGCACTATAGCTAAGGCGAGCAAGCTTGTTGCAAGTGATATTCTCACGTCTTTCAGAGAACATGCAGCTCCTATAGTCAGTATCACAAGTGCCAAAACTGTTGAAAAATCAAGCATCATAACCACCCCAGCATTGAGACTACTATTGCTGCCATCACAAATGCAAGAGCTATCTTCATGTAAACTCTCATGTATCCAACCTGAATTGCCCTAATGCGTCTGGAAATTCCCAACATACCATCTGGTAATCCAAAGTGGCAGAACCAGTCTATTGCTTTGTGGGAGTACTCTATGAGCTTGGATATTGCCCAGCCTATGGAAGGAACTATGAAATCGTTTAGAGCTGGCAGGTACATTCTATCTCCAAGAAAAGTTCCTATAGGCGAGAGAGCTCTGATTCTGGGAACAACCAGTGCAAACAGATACGTACCCGTAACTCCCAAGCCAACTATAAATGAATCCTTATCAAGACCGTATTCAAGCAGGTGGGTTTCAGCGAGCGGATCGGTGCCTGTCAGGATTCTGTAGAGCAGCAGGAAGACCATTGAAACTACACAGGCGTATGCGAGGGGCATCAGCTTTTCTCCATGCAGATGCAAGTGGTACTTATCACCTTTCCAGAAGTTCAAGCTGAGGAACTTGGCAAGGAATGCTGAGTAAAGCAGGGACGTTATCAGAAGCAAGTCAAGTGGTAAACTTCCAACCATCTCCGCTATGTGATGCATAACAGTATCCATACCTGCCTTAACCCAGTACGCTGTAAGAGGTGGCAAACCTCCGAGTGCTATCGTTGCTATTATCGTGGCAATGAAAGCAGTTTTCATCTTCTTGGCCAAGTTCAGATCTCCACAGCAGAACCTGTCGTGAGTTGCATGTATCAAATGCCCGGCAACAAGGAACAGTGTTGCCTTTGCAAATGCGTGGGTCATCAAATACCAGAACGCTATGAGGACTGCAAGCTTTCCGTACCAGTAAGAGGCTGCTGCACATCCAAACATTAAACCTAAACTTGACATCGTTGATGCAGCAAGTAAAACCTTCCTTTCAAGACACCCTATAGCCACTGAAGCTCCATATAGGGCGGAGAATAACCCTACAAGCAAGACTATGTAGTACAGCACACTAACTCCCGGAACTGCATGCAGAGCCCAAGGATGTATGTACCAGCTCAGCCTTATGAACAGGTATGTTCCAGCAGCAACCATTGTTGCTGAATGCAGTAAAGCACTAACAGTTGTTGGGCCTGTCATGGCAGTCATCAACCACTCGCTAAACGGAAGCTGGGCTGACTTCGTGAAAGGTCCCATAAGGAAGCAGAGCATCAGGAATACAGTACCGGCAAGACCTATTTTTGTGAAAAGCGCCCCCCAGTGTATCTGGGATATGTTCAGATTTCCAGTTAAGGCGTAGATTGCTGCGACTGCAAAGAACATCGGCATATCTCCAATTCTTATCGTCGATATGGCTCTCCACCCGCCGTAGCTCGGTGGCCAGTACATCTTCAGCGGTCCAACTTTTCTCCCCACAATTCCAACGTAAGACAGGTGGTCATCGTCTCTGAACCAGTGCCCTATCAGCCCCCAGGATGCGAGGCCGAGACCTTCCCATCCTATGAGGAGCATGAGCAGGTTATCGCTGTAAACAACGAGCAGCATCGACGCTGTGAACATGTTGAAGAAGAACCAGTACCATCCAAGCCTGTAATCGTGTTTCATGTACTCCAAGCCGTAAAGACCAATCATGAATGCAATAAAAGCGGTTAAAGCACCCATGTACTTGCTGAGGTAATCAAATATGAATACGAAGTTTATGTTGTATTCAGGTAGCCAAGGTATCGTATATGTTCCATTTGGATATGTAAGTAGTATGTGTATTGCTATCACGAACGAAATGAATAAGCCAAATACTGAAAGCATTGGTAGCTTTCTTGCCCTATCACTTCCCGGTTCTTTAACCCAGTAAAATGCTATGGGCAGGCTGCAAATAACTGGGGCAACAAAGAGAAGTACAATCTCCCAGTTCATGGAGCCACACCTCCTATGGTGGCGATGGCAACCTTAGCTATAACCGCCTTAACAGCGTTAAGGAGGATTGC
>JALVYB010000003.1 GCA_027038175.1 Caldifarciminota bacterium
GTTATAACCACCCCATTTACATTCTTTGCAACCGCAAGCGCTGTATTCCGCTTAGGTGGCACGCCTGTATTTGCTGATATTGACGAGAGAACCTTTAATATTTCTCCAGACAGTATTCTTGACATACTGGACGGTGCAGAGGTAGTTGATGATGGAGCCTATATTAAGCACCACGGCAAAAGAATAAAGATACGGGCAATTATACCTGTTCACCTCTTTGGACAGGCTGCTGAAATGGATAGAATTATAGAAATTGCCAGAAAGTATAACCTGAAAGTCGTGGAGGATGCTGCCCAATCCATTGGAGCAGAGTTTAATGGAAACAAAGTGTGCACGTTCGGAGATATGGGTATTTACTCCTTTTTCCCCACCAAGAACCTTGGAACTGCGGGAGACGGCGGCATGGTAGTAACAAACAACGAGGAACTGGATCATCTCATCAAAATTTTAAGGGTACATGGGGCAGAGAAAAAATATCATCACACTTACGTTGGAATAAATTCAAGGCTTGACGAGTTGCATGCTGCTTTTCTGCTTGTAAAACTTAATCACCTTGATAGATGGAGTAATGAAAGAGCAAAGAGGGCAGAAAGGTACATGGAACTATTTAAAGAGATGAATCTTTTAGAAGAGGTCAAACTCCCTTATGTTCATGAAAAGTCAACTCGCCATGTCTGGAATCAGTTCGTCGTAAAAGTTAAAAATAGAGACGCCTTAAAGGACTATTTAAAAGAGAAAGGCATCGGGACCAATGTATATTATCCCGTTGGGCTGCACATGCAGGAGTGTTTTAAGTCTCTTGACTACAAGGAAGGGGAACTCCCGGTGACAGAAAGAGTGACAGGAGAGGTTCTCGCCCTACCCATGCATCCTTTCCTCACAGAGGAAGAGCAAAATTATGTTGTAGAAAAGATAAAGGAATTTTATCATGGCGTTTAAAACCAGGTTAAGACAGGGTATATTATCTTATATATATCACAAAATAGCAGAGGATGGTAAATTCACCATAAATCTGCCCGCAGATTTTTTAAAGCACGTACTAAACCCATTTTTGAGTTACTACATGAGCCAGATAGAGATAGCCTTCCAGGATAATATGCTAAAAGTGAAAGGCTCAAGCCTCGTTCCTGTAGACGTGACCCTGAAAAATCCTGTTGTAAGAGAGGAAGAAATAGTCATTCCTTTTGAAATGAACAGGTCACTACTCTCCTTTATCAGTACGTTCGGTGCAGAAAGGCTCAAACCTCTGAAAATTACTTCCGATAGCATCGTTATCCCGACAGATATTATCTACAGAACGCTCAAGGACATAGCAGAAGACCTCAAAATCTCAAAAATAATGATAACTAAAGAGGGCATTACTTTAGAAATAGTGTCAAAATAAACATGGACAACAGATTGGTATCATTAAAAGAGGAATTCGAAAAACTCCGCAACTTTTCCAAGATAGAAGAAAAAAAAGAGAGACTCAAAGTTCTTGAGAAAGAAAGGGAAAATCCGGATATCTGGAAAAATCCTGATAAAGCAAAAGAAATCAACATCGAATACAAAGCAATTAGTGAAGAGATACACGAGTACGAAGAAATGGAAAACGCCCTCCAGTACCTTATTGAACTTGAGGAAATGAAAGAAGAAGAAGATGAACTATACGAAGAGTATGAAAAAGAAATAGCAGACTTTGAGAAAAAACTAAAGAATTTAAAAATAAAAGCCACATTAAATAGACCTGAAGATAGGAAAAATGCCATATTATCAATTCATCCCGGAGCAGGTGGTACTGAATCACAGGACTGGGCTCAGATGCTTATGAGGATGTATTTGAGATGGATAGAGAGAAAGGGTTATAAGCACAAGATTCTTAACTTTCAACCCGGGGATGAAGCAGGTATAAAGGATGTCACAATACTTGTAGAAGGGCTCTATGCTTACGGATATTTAAAGGCGGAAAGAGGTGTGCATCGCCTGGTCAGAATATCACCATTTGACGCATCAAGGAGAAGGCATACGTCTTTTGCCTCCGTATTTGTGTATCCGGAAGCAGAAGAAGTTGAGGTTGAGATAAAGGAAGAGGACCTTAAAATTGATACCTTCCGCTCATCCGGACCTGGAGGCCAGCACATGCAAAAAAATGAGACAGCTGTGAGAATAACCCATATTCCAACTGGCATCGTTGTAACCTGTCAATCAGAGCGTTCTCAATTTCAGAACAAACAGACTGCCCTCAAGATTTTAAGGTCAAGACTATATGAATTAAAACTACAGGAAGAGAAGGAAAAGATGGGGAATATAGAAAAGGAGAAGGGCGATATAGCCTGGGGACACCAGATTCGTTCCTACGTAATGCATCCTTATAAAATGGTGAAAGACCACAGAACGGGCTATGAAACAGGAAATGTAGATGCAGTCATGGATGGGGATATAGACGGATTTATTGAGGCTTTTCTCCTTAACGTCAAGAAGTAGGACCCTTTTCAACAGTTATTTCAACAGAATAAGTCCTCCCCTCCCTGTCCTGAGCATAAATATGATGCACTCCGGGTATAGGGTGCCAGACAACAGGTTCTCCACTCTTTCCTTTTCTGAAAAACCTGCCATCTATGAACCAGAAAATGTCCGAATATTTGCTGTCAGTGAAGGCAACAAGCGAAATTGCCTGCTTAAAGTTTACATCACCTGCAATAAAGTAGTGAGCACCATTTTGAGGACTCGCTATAAAAAATCCTTTTCTTTTTGCAAATGTCCTGCAATGAGGTGAAAAAATAGGTTCTGAGTAATTCTTGCCAAGAATATTCCTTACAGGGGCAGGAAGGACAAGGTATACGCTATCTACAAGCTCGTCCTTTTTATATTTTTTATATGGGCAGGCTCTATACCCTGTTTTTCTTTCTACTCTATAGAGCTTATGATAGGGACATCTTTTGTACGGTAACTGTTCTGAGAGGGCAAGCACTTTTTTGTGTTTTTTACAGTTTTCAGTTGGTCTATAACCTGAAAAGGCGCACACATCAACCAACGTCAACTCAGAAAGTGCCTTTTTTGTCCAGGGGAAATTTCCGGAAAAAGATTCCCCGTCTATTGACTTTAAGATATCAAACATTACTGGTGCAGCAAGAATGGCTCCAACTATGTCTTTTGCTCCTTCTCCTGTGAAATTTCCAACCCACACTCCAACTGTATAGTGCTCCCGGAACCCTATTGAAAGAGCATCTCTTCTCCCAAAAGATGTTCCAGTTTTCCAGAAAACCGGTCCATACTCACTCCTTAAAAGATTTCCAAGTGCTGGCTTATCAGGGCGGTTTCTCCTTGATATGGCATCGAGTGTCAGGTACACACTGCCAGGTTTTAATAGTTCCACCTCTTTATCAACATTACTTTTTTCAACAAGTACATAATGTGCATGCTGCCCGCCACGGGCAAGTGTAACATACAGATTGGTAAGGTCAATGAGTCTTACCTCCCTTCCTCCAGTAATGACAGGCAAGCCGTAATATCTACCCTTTACAGGTTCAGTAAGTCCTCCTTTATTTAAAAGAGAAATAAAATCACTATAACCGGTTTCCCTTAAAAGATATACAAAGGGTATATTCAAAGACTGAGAAAGAGCATCACGTGCACTTACAAGGCCTCTGTATTTCATATCAAAATCCTGGGGTTTGAATTTAGAGAAACTTAAAGGAGCATCAGGAAGCATGCTCTCAGGAGTTATAACTCCTTTCTGAATAGCAAGAGCATAGAGAAAGGGTTTCAAACTAGACCCAGGAGACCGAAAACTGTAAAAACCCAGAATTGCACCTCCTTGAGGATTGAAATAGTCAAAAGAGCCCACAAGTGCCCGCACTTTTCTCGTGGAATTTTCTATAACCACCACACTTATATCATGTGCTCCATGATAATTT
Source organism: Caldifarciminota bacterium (assembly GCA_027038175.1). Taxonomy (GTDB): domain Bacteria; phylum Hydrothermota; class Hydrothermia; order UBA1063; family CAJXJZ01; genus CAJXJZ01. Next base: position 3,897 of record JALVYB010000003.1, read on the forward strand.
ATATACTCTTTGTAGGACGCTACAATCTCAGAAACCCTGTTTTGAATACTTCTATCTATTGAAGTTGTAATATCAAGAGAATCTGGATACATAAGTTTTACAAAATCTGCGGCATGGGGAGCCTCTATAATTGGCCTCCGAACGTAAAAAAGGGGGTCTTCTTTCAAAATTTCCCTATACTTTTTTTGTGTGATAACACCACACTTCAACATGGCGCCTGAAACTTTCCTCATAGCCTTCCTGATTCTTTCTCTGTTTTTAAAAAGGGGCATCCTTTGCGTGGGAGATTGCGGGATGGATACGAGGAAAGCAGCATCTCTATACGTTATCTGAGATGGCATTTTTCCAAGATAAAATAATGATGCTGCCTTTATACCCTCTACATTACCACCATATGGAGCAAAGTTTAAGTACATTTCAAGAATTTTCCTTTTACCCATCCTTATTTCCATTTGATTCGCTCGAAACGCCTCTATAATTTTTGAAATCAACGTTCTTTCTCGCGGCTCCAGTATTCTGGCAAGTTGCATCGTAAGCGTTGAACCACCCTGAAGTATTTTTCTGTGCTTTAAGTTAACCCACAAAGCACGCGCTATGGAGAAGGGATTTATTCCAAGATGATAGTAAAAATACCTGTCCTCATAGGATAAAGTAGCCTTAATAAGGGCATCTGACACAGAATCAATCGGTGTGTAGAATCTCCACTTCTCATCTTCTGATGTATACATTCTCATTATTCTGCCATCCCTGTAGCGAACTATCCTGCCGAATGATGGGTTTTTTACCTTATCAGGAAGTGGAATGACAAACAACAACCCTATATACAGTATACCTGGCAAAAGTATAAGAAACGCTTTTTTTAAATCACCCCTGCTACGGTATAACCACCCTTTCAGATTTGCCATTATAGTAAATTTCAGGTCTATACATTAGTACCCCTCTTGCTGGTGAGAGGAAATAATTACCTTTTAAATTCACTCTGAGAAGTACAAAATAGTTAGTTATCCAGCGGGATGTCTCTCCGAATATAACTATTCTATCATCCCTTATATCAACATAGTCCGGCTTTGCTATATCTTTAAACCTTTTTGTCCATGCAGGCAGAGCCTCTTTCGATAATTTTGGATTTTCAATTTCCATACCAGCTGGTATGGGCACTTCAATGGCCACATTTTTCGCCCATTCATCGGATCTCCATGATACCTTCATGATGACAAGGTCACCAGGTTTTATCAATGAATCTGCAAGCGGAATACCGCTATATGTAAAGAGTTCACGGCTAATGTTCAACCCCTCTGCCTCCTTCTCAAACCTACCCCCTATTTTGAACCCTGTATTTTGCACTATTACGAAGTACTTATCATTGCTTCCTTTTAGGTATACATTCTTCGGGTCTGGCTCTTCAAGATAAAAGTACAGCATACTTCCAGCCTTCTGTGGTTTATACGTCCTGCCATTTGCATGGAGAACAACCTTTAAAGGTCCGCTACTCAACCTCTCGCTGTATTCTGCAAGACCAAGTAACGACCATACAAGAGCCTGTGTGGAATGATAATAGAATTCCTTTTGTATGAGAGCAAGATTAACTTCCTTTGCAAGAGAATCCACAACATTTTTATCAAAACCAATACGCTCTCCCACATAAAGTTTAAGTCCCTTATCAAAGAGCGATTCCCTGTATATGTAATAAACAGGAAGCCAGTACTTCTTAAAAACCTTATCGGTTTTTATAAGTTCTCTAAAGAACATCCTTGCAAGTTTGGCTTTTCCAGACTCGTATATAGCAAGTATTGCCCAGAGCCTATCAGGGACATATCTGGACTTTTTGTATATTTTTATGGCTGCTTCCACCCCTCCAGGGATTTTATTTAGTCTCCCACCCCTTGCAAGAGCATACAGGGAAAGTGCAAGGTCCTTTCCATTTGACTCAAGGTAATCATATGCCATATCCAGCACTCCATCAGGTACGTAATAACCTCTCTCCTTTGCCATCTCCAGCACAAGTGTCGCATACCCGGAATATCCACGGTCAGATGTTACCCCACCCGGCCAGAATGAAAATCCACCATCCCAGGTCTGCATTGACATAAGTCTCTCAATTCCTGCAGAGATATAATAATCTAACCGCTCAGGTGAAACAATGTCCTTAAAAAGTCCCATAAACGGAGAGAGCGCAATTAACATGTATAGTTTTGATGAGGTCTGCTCCACACATCCATAAGGATAGCCAATAACTCCACGTGCCGCGTAAAGACCACGTAAGTATATATTTGAAGTTGCAAAAATCCCAACATGATGCTGCGTTTTTAAATAACCTGATATCATACTATCCAGATACACAATACCGTTTTGCGGGGTCACTTTAAAACTTTTTGATATAGTAACGTATGGCTTATCAGGATGTATTGGTATAATGAAGGTATCCTTGAATTCACCATTCGGATAGGTGGCGTAAATATCCACTCTCGCACTTTTACTGAACTTTTCCACATAACATTTAAATTTCAAACTTTTCTTTCCCTTCGCATTTAGTTTAACTTCTCTCTCTCCATTTTCCACTACAAGGCCCTGTGGCTTTATCTTAAGGTTAACGGTAATGTCCCTATCTACGGTATTCATCATGGTAACAGGCAGATAAAAGGTGTCCTCCACACACAAAAATCTCGGCATGGTCACGTACACGACAACATCGCTCTTTACAATAACATCTTTTTCCACTTTTGCCATTTTGCTGTAATTAAACGCATCAACCATAATACGAACTTTACCCTGATAATTCCCTACCGGCACCTTCAATTCTATTTTACCATGTTTACTTTTTCTAAGTCCTGAGAAATACGTAACTGTTGTAAAGAATTTGGGCTGAATGGATTCTTTGCGTCCTCTAAAACCTCCACCTGTTTGAAGATACTGGGGTCTGAACCATCCAAAGGTTTCTGAAGTTCTAAACAAAAGACGCAGGTTTTCGAGTATCCCTGCAAGTGGGTCAGGGGTTTTGAAATTTGTAATGCTTAAAATACCCTCATCCACTACAGATACCGTGGCTTCAAAGTCCTCTTTTGCCTTAAGCACAATATCAATATTTTTACCCGGCCTCACCTCATCCGGAGCCCTGAGATCTACATCAAGTAACAATCTCTTTGGTAATATCTTCAGCCTTTTAATCCCAATACCTCTTTTTAACATGTAGTTGCCATTGTTTCTAACAAGGAGACATGATACATAGACATCAGGCACTCCACCGGGAACCTGAAAACTCCATTCTGCGACTTTGCCTTCCGCTTTTAGCCACTGGCTCTGGTAAATGGTATCAAGTTCAACTGACCACAGTATCCACCCATCAAATGGCAGTTTTACCCTTGCCGTTACATATTCATTTTCGTCAGCTGTATCTTTGGATAGAGCAATATCCAGAACCTCAGGAGGCTGCGGCTTCTTACCCGCATTCTCTCCCCACCACCACCAGTCGCTCTGGAGCAATTTCCTTGCTTTAATCCCGGTTGGAGCATCTACCTCTATTACGTAATCCTCCCATGAAGAAGGATATGCAAAAGAATAGGAAAACTTTCCATCTCGTACTGGAACAGAATCTTCCTCTCTTACTGGTAGCATGGTTGTATACCTGTCCCATTTCAGGGCACTTGTTTCGTAATCATCATAATCGTCATCGTCATACCAGTAAGAATAATAGTACTCAAGTCTATAAAGAATGACTTTTACATAACCTACGCTGCGTGCAAGTGTATCATAAGGGGTAACAATTACTCCATCAATATTAACCTTCTCACCTCGTTTATAACTTTTTTTGTTGCTCCTCAAGCCTATGTAGTACGGCGCACCATAAACCATTAAACTTCTTTTCTTTTCGGTGCTTCTTCCGCTTTCCTCTTCACGAACCGATGCAATAAGGTCAACCTTAAAAGGATTACTCTTTTCCTTTTTAAGATAATCTCCTACATCAACCTTTATATCAACTTTACCGCTTTTATCAAGGTTTCCATCTAAAACGTTTATCTCCCTTATGTACTTTTGTCTCACAGGCAAACCGAACTCATACTGCGGATAATGCTTTGACACATACCTTGCAGGCATACCATACACACGCAGAGTGTACGGGGAGTTAGCACAGGGAGTCCCAAAAAGATACATTGCAGAGAGATTCACCTTAAAAACGTTGCTATAAACCTGGGAAGGGACATTTACCTTTAGCGCAATCCTCTCAGGGACAAACGTCTCCACGTTTACAGAACGAGATGCATAGAGTTCGCCACCCACATACAACTCGAAAACGTATCTACCTGTAGGCGAGACAATCTGAGTGGGATAACTGCCTCCAAAATAGCCTGCATCATCCGTCATTCCGTCAAGGTCAGCCAGTAATTTACCCCGTGGGTCCTTTATTTTAAGCTTTATCGGGAGACTTACTCCGCTGTAAGTTCCACTCTCACGTACAATCACATTATAGAAAATTGTATCCCCTGGCCTGTAAAGGTCTCTCTGAAAATACAACATTGCAGAATAAGGTTTTCTGGCATCCTTCCCGCTTATGTCAAAATACGAAAGGTCTAAAGAAGTTTCATCCAGATTAACAAAACTCCATTTGTCAAGTTTCCTGGCTGTCACAATATATGGGCTAAGATCACCATTTATCTTTAGAACGCACATACCATCACTATTTGTTGTTCCCTCTCCAAGTGAAAATCCATTATAACTCAGTGCCTTAATTTTCGCTCCACTTACAGGGGTGAGATTATTCACATCAAAAACCCATACATTTAGCATGCTATCTGAGTATTTTGACACAATAGCAAGATCGGTAATTGCAACCACCATCTGTGTAGTCACATAACTCTGATATTTATCGTCTTTCACTTCTCCCCTTAACGTTATCTTGTAAAGTCCCTTCCTATCCTGCTCCAGATACTGAGAAAGGTCAAGAAATTCAACTTTCTCCCTGTATCCCTCGTTCTTAAGTGGAATTTCCTTATCGCTGATTATTTCCCTACCAAACTGATAAAACCTTCCAGAAGAAGCATTGCCCGCAAAGTAATAGAATGGGATATGCTCAGGAGGCATCCATTCCACAGAGAGATAGAGTTTCTTTATTCGTCTTATGGAAAATGGCACCTTTAAAGATGCTGCTTTTCCCATATAGAGTCCTCTGGAAAGGAACTTGAGTTTTGCATCAGGGACAGGCACATCAAACGACCTCTTAAAATCCTTCTGAAGTACATAACCTTCCTTTGACCGGAGTCCACTCTTTATATTCAGAGTATATCTTTTTCCTCCTTCAAAATCACCATAGATATACAGTCTTGAACCCATAACACCTGTAGTAAACTCAATACCAGGAGAAAAAGTTATATAGTCCTTTGCATCCTGTGTTAGTGTGACATGCTGGCCTCCATTTGCAATAAAGCCACATTCCAGATAGCCCCCATCTCCACTTTTGTGGAACCTTACATATCTTACCCCGAGGTCTCCAAGGACCTTCCCTACTTTAACACTTCTCACATAATCACGTCGTATTTTTATATTTCCCTTAAACTCAAGCCCCCTCTTGAGCTTTATTTTAACAGGTACTATGGTATCCCCATTTATATCAAGCACGATTATAAATCTATCAGGCTCTTCCCAGTACTTTTCTCTGGGAGTTTGATCTTTCACCACAATAAACTCGCGTGCCCTTGTGGTATCCTTTACAGGTAATCTCAAATAAAGAGAGAGTTTGGCTATATCCTTTCGCAGGTATTCCACCTTTACATGACCCACAGGAAGAAAAGTCCATTTATGCTCTTCGGAGTTTGCATCAAGATAATGTGTACTATCGAGTGGAATACATCTAAACCCGAAAACCACTCTATCAGGCAATACAGCATCAGAGTCTGGAACAAAAAACAATATGTTATAATCCAGCCATCTCCATTTTCCTCTTATATCCGGGTTTGTCTTGATACACCTATCTGATACGTTGAGCGGAAGAGGCTTATTAATGGGGGGAATTGTCTTCGCACTATACTTTACAAGGAATGAAAAACCATTCAAGGTATCGGTAACTTTATAACCAAGGAGTCCAATTCCTTCGAATTTCTCCTCGCTCTCTTCAGACACCACCACTGCAGGAACCTTTTCAGAGGGCTTGCTCCTCATTAACAATCCTATTATAAAAACAAAGGCAACAATCCCAATTAAACCCAGGATATACTTTAATAATTTTGCCATGTTACCACTCCTTTTTCAAAAAATATTATATAAAGCATTATTCTCGTTTTCAAAACACGGTTTTTAAAAACATTATTAAATCCATACCCTTTGTCATAAAATTTTTATATGCACAGGATACTCGTTATTGAAGCCTCAACAAAGAATGTTATTACAGTAGGGCCAGATGCAAAAGCCCTTGACGTACTTCACCTTGCGAAGAAAACCAATCTCCATAGTTTCCCTGTTGTAAAAGATTCACACCTTGTAGGCATTGTTTCCCTTCGGGATATATTCAAAATATTCTATCCCTATGAGAATACGCTTTCAAAGTACAGGCCCATTCTGCACTCATGGGAAAAAATTTATGAGGAATACGAAAAAGATATATTCCATGTACACATAAAGAGGGAGACTCTTGTTAATACCACTGTCGGGGACATTATGGAAGAAGAATTTGAAACAATTTACGCAGACGAGACACTCGGAAAGGCATACAGATTACTAAAAAGCAGGGATTACAGAATACTACCCGTAATATCAAGAGACAATAAACTCAAAGGGGTAATCACCTTATTCGACATAATTTACTTCATATTAACCAGAATTTCACATAATAACAATGGCAGTTGAGATTCTCATATCGGGACTGATTTTTCTTATCGGGCTATTTACCGCAAAAATAGCAGAACGCTTTAAAATACCTGCTGTTACTGCCTATCTTATATCAGGGGTGTTAATAGGGCCATACGTACTGAATATTGTGCCACATGTACTCATTCATTCAACCGATCTTGTGGCAAATGTAATATTGAGTATGGTAGCCTTTTCTCTTGGACAGACTTTCTCAAGGAAACAACTGAAAAAAATTGGACACAACGTAATGCTAATATCATGGGGAGAGGTTCTCGGTGCATTTATTCTCGTCTCCTTAGCCCTTACTCTTACCGGTATGCCTCTTTATCAGGCTCTATTGTTCGGTGGGATAGCACCGGCCACAGCACCTGCTGCAACTGTTATGGTAATAAGAGAATACAGAGCAAAAGGGATTTTTACTGATACACTGCTTGGGGTTGTTGCAATTGATGACGCATGGGGGATAATAGTGTTTGCACTTGCTATGGCAGTTGCCAAATCACTCATTGAACCGGGCAACTCCACCTATACTGTCATTAAACACTTTCTTCTGGCAGGCGGAAATGTTCTTATATCACTCGGTGTTGGAATCCTGATAGGCCTCATATTTAACTTTTTTGCGAAATTCGTTCGTTCTGAGACGAATATCCTGATTCTCACCTTTGGCTTTGTTCTCATAACATCTGGTACTGCCCTTTACTTTGGTCTTTCAGACCTTCTTGCAAATATGGCTATGGGGGCAACTATAATGAACCTGTATCGGGAAGACCCCTATAAATTCTTCGATTCCTTAAAAAGAATAGACTGGCTATTTTACCTTTACTTCTTTGTCCTCACCGGAGCCGGTCTTGAGGTACCTCTTCTGAAAGAAATTGGTTTTGTAGGACTGGTCTATCTCATAACACGACCCTTTGGTGAATATATAGGAGCATTCACAGGAGCAGTAATAGGAAGAGCTGATAAAAAAATAAGAAACCTGCTTGGACTTGGTCTTGTTCCACAGGCGGGTGTAGCACTGGGACTTGCCATACTTGTTAGAAATGAGTTTAAGGCTTCAATTGGTCACTCTTTTTTAACAACAATAGTTGCAACCACCATAATATACGAGATCATAGGCCCTTACTTTACCAAAATAGCCATTAAAAAGGCCGGAGAAATACCTGAATATTAAGGGCCTTTATACCTTGGGCTCTTTAAAGTATATGTTCCAATTTGAATTGCCTCTCTGGGACATCTGTGGAGGCATCTCAAGCAAAACTCACAGTCATCTTCCCATACAACCGTATCTTTTACTCTGATATTACCTCTTGGGCACAATCCTTCGCAGGCACCGCAGAGGTCACATCTCTCATCGGCTAAAAATGCTTCCTGTAATTTTTTCTCCTTCTTCCAGAACATCCGCGCAACTACCTTGGTAAATGGCACATACCATTTTCCTTTTGGTATTGTCATTGTTTTTTTCTCAAGTTTATCCACAATAATAGTAGCCAGTCTCTCCACTCTCTCTTCAATTCCTCTATTGGGGAGCAACATAATCCTGTGCAACAGACTTCCATGTTTAGAAAGAAGAATAAATAGAGAATCTGGCATGAGTATATCATGAACACCCACAACCAAAAAACTATTTTTATCAAGGAGTTCCGCTGCGATTTTACCCGCATTGCCAGAAATAAGTCCCTTGGTTATATAAACAAAGACCGGCCTTTCCCTACCTTTAAGTCCCTTAAGAAATTCAAGTACAGTTTCAGGTGGCATATATGCATACACGGGCATTCCAAGCACAAGGGCATCGTAACTATCATCCATTTTTTTGTTCTTTTTTATAAAGAAGGTTGAGATTTGGTGGTTTTTAATGTATTTTCTGAGCAACTGGGCAACGTATTGAGTGTTACCACTACCTGAATAATAAGCAATTCTAATTCTCATATAAATATGATACGGGAAGTTCCCAAATCAAAAAAGGGGGCAAAAGCCCCCTGTGGTTTATTTTATAACAAGTAATCGTGTTTTCTTTGTAATGTTACCACGCTTCTCAACCACAAAATACATTCCTGGTCTGAGATTGCGCATATGTATTTCTTTGCCTGCCTCTGGAACCCCATTGTACAGTGTCTTGACTTCTCTACCATCAACCTGGAACAACCTTACAGACACCGGGATGTTGGCAGGAGATATTTTATAAACGAAATTAGAATTCATAAAGAAGTTACCCGAAGCATTTTGAGCAGTTACCTTCTTTTGTTCTTTTATTCCCAGAGGTTCTGTTACCTTGAAAGTTAGATAATCAATACTCTGGGTAGACTTGTTCGCAGAGGAAAGAACAACTTTAACCGTAACATTGGTATTAAGAGGCACAGAATTTGATACAGTAAATCCAACAGACGCGTTAGGGTCAACTGATGAAAATGCCGGGATATCACCCACATTTATAACACTATCAGTAATAGTAACATTGGGGTCATCTGATTGAAGATGTAGCACAACACCCTGAGCAATAGAACTACCTGAGTTTTCGATTATAGGGTATAACAGTACGCTTTCACCCTGACCTATGCTGCCATTATGGTTGTACATGTCCTCATAGGTGTAGGATAGAAGATGCATAATAACGGAAGATATTCCAGAAGTTGAACTTGCTCCACTTATAAAATCAAACCAGGTATTGTTATGAGCAAAGTCAAAGTTTGAATATGAAGATGAGACAGAGGTAGTTTTGTCAGGATAATATATAGAAAGACCGTGGGTCTGATCCCAGCCATTACTCGAACCTGCATCATGATATCCATGGTAAATTACAACTCGATTGATATAAAACTCTACTGAATCACATAGCGCATTTATGGTAGAATTTATATTGTTGGCTTTAATGTCATCCACTGCATCATACAGGTCAACAAGAGTACCGGTGCCATCATCCATTTCTACGGTATTTCTGCGTGCCCCAGAAATATCTACATCTCCCTTACCACCAGCATCAATAAGTGCCCTTGACAGGTGATCAAGGTGAATAAGTAGCCTGTGAAAATCCTCACTGCCAAGGTCTATAGCGGCCTGTGTGGCATCCTGGTCTCCCTGGCTACCACCTGAATAAGATTCAACATACGTTTGCGCGATTTTAGATGCAAATTCATAAGGTGTTATTGAGGGATTATTCTTAAGAGTATCAAGTATATCATCATAAGGCCATCCATCACCGGGCTCCGTTTTTTCCGAGAACACTATGTAGTCAACATACTTTCTTGCAACATCAGCCACCTCAAGGGTAGCCATAAGGCATGCGTCAAACCCAAGGATATCCAGATTCCTGCCAAGATGCTGTTTTATATAATAGAGCGCTGTATCAAGGTCTCCACCTGCTACGGAAAAGTGATTTCCGGACTGGTCGTCCCATGAGAATCCTTTATCCACAGGACCTGACACCCCCTTATCCCATCCACTTCCATGGTCCCATATAACAAGGGCATAGTGTTTTGCCGGATAATTATCTATAGCCCAGTTTACAAAATCAATTAAAGTGGAGGGAACTCCCATATCCTGTTCAGGAAGTGCCATAACAGTATCACTTGAGCCCTGATTCACGTACCATCTTATAGCTCCATCACTCCCACCATAACTGGTACTCCAGTCCTGCTGAACCACTATGTTCATATTTGAGCTTGAACCCACGGATTCCATTTCATGCCTATCATCATCCCCATATGAAGAAAGATTATTATCACCGTTTATATACACCATAAATGTCCATTCTGCTCTCCCGATATGGATGCTTATAGTGTCCTGCCGGTTATATCCTCCATTGGCAGTAATATCCAGAAGAAGTTTTGCCTCATGACCGTCTGGACAACTTGAGGATACGCTGAAGTAAAATGGAGCAGTTGAATTATTAGCAGTAGCCTGATACGAAAGATTTCCTGCATTAAATGGATTATTAGTATTTGATACAGTCACGTAAGAATCTAAAGATGAAAGGGTACAACTCACACCTGTGGCATCTGTACCGTAGTTTTTAAGGTAAACTGTAAGAGGAACATTATTATCGCCTGGGTCCGCGCTTTTAGGGCTATAACTTTCAAGTCTGATATCAGGTTCATTGTTACCTGTAATCACAACATCGTCAATATTCCATCCGGAATACTGCCAGGAGCCATCAGATTGAAGGGTAAAACGAACATAAACAGTGGGTTGATTATCTGCCACACTGGAAATATCAAATTCCTGATATACCCATGCATTATCTGTAGTCTGATTATCGGGATTTTGCCATATGACAGTCCAGTTAGTTCCATCGTTACTTACCTCAACTGTAGCCTGGTCGTAAGTTGAACGTTCAACATTCAACCATCTATAAAAACTCAGTGTAACTCCAATATAGCCAGAGCAATCGATTGGGGGTGATGTAATAGAACAGTTTGTATTTGGGTCGTAGTCTCCATCCCCGGTTAAATCTGTCCCTATCACCTTTGTACCACTATGCGCAGAAGAAGGGTCAGGATTCCCATAATTTGCCCCTCCAAGCCCCTGTGGAGCATCCCACTCCCATTCCCCTCCATTTATGGTCCAGTTCAGTGAACTTCCTTCAAAGTCATCCTGAAACAGAACCGCAGATTTCTGTCCATGACCAGTGAAGGTCAAGAACACCATGAGTAAAAATTGCATACTAACACCTCCCCTGTTAATTATGATTATAAAGCAAAATGGTTGCTACGTCAATAGGAGTTTAAAATACCTAATTACCCTATGAATTTAGTTAGTGTTCCTAACAAAAAGTGCTTGGATTTTAGACACCCAACTGATTACATATTACTATGTACCCAATTCTTCCTCTTCTGCAAACAGGTTCCTTGCTGCCTCATCGAGATAGTCCAGTGAGGGCTCTGTGTCGAGATAGTATGCAAGGGCTTTTATGTAAAATAAGAGGTCTCTCGCATGTGAACCCCTCATGGGCCTGTTGCTGTAATACCTGTCTATAAAATCATTGACCTTCTGCTCATCAAATTCTATCTCAAACTTATCACAATACAAACGGAAAATTCTCAGATATAGTTCCCTTGTGGGATTTTTTATATGGATTTTAAACGGGATTCTTCTTAAAAAGGCTTCATCCACAAGGTCACTTACAGTAAGGTTAGTAGAAAACACCACCTTGGCGAGGAAGGGAAATGCGATTTGTTCTCCTGTCCTTAAATTATAGTAATCCACACCCTTTTCAAGTGGAACAATCCACCTGTTTAAAAGGTCCTCTGGTTTTACCTGCTGCCTCCCAAAGTCATCGACAAGCATTATTCCGCCATTTGCCTTCATCTGCAGTGGTGCAAGATACTCATTTGTCTCCGGGTTAAAAGCCAGTTCGAGGTTTTCAAGTCTCAATTCACCCCCTACTTCAACAAAAGGTCTCTTTATAGGTATCCATCTTTTGTCATACCTGTCACCCTGACCTATATCTATCTCTTTATGGTGCATGGGGTCATAAAACCTTATAATCTGACCGGATACCTCTATGGCATAGGGGACAAGGACATGTCCTTCCATTACCTTTGCAATAGCCTCAACAAGAGATGTCTTACCATTTCCGGGCTCACCATAAAGGAAAGCAGATTTAGCAGAAAGGAATGCTATTCCAACCTTTTTCAGTGTTTCCTCATCAAAAATGAGTTCATGAAGTGATTCCTTGACTCTCTCCTTCTTTAAGGGCAAAATCCTGCTATATTTTTTGTATACTTCAAAATAGGTGTGGAGTGGCACAGGAGCAGGTCCAACATATCCATTTCTCTCAAGGGCTTCTTTCGCTCTTTCAACACCTTTTCCAGTAAGAGTAAACTCCCACTGCAGTTCAATAATAGAAATACCTCTTTTTACATCCACCAGTGTTAAATTCCTGAGTTCTTTAAGGGCTTTATCGAGCACACCAAAATACGGAAGCCTTATTGAATTTTCAAGTTCAGCACCAGAAAGCGTACCCTTGTAATAAAGGAATTTGAGAATAAGGTCTTCTATGAAATCCTGTTTTAATCCGGTCTCTTCTACATTCTCGGGCGCCTTTGGCATAACATCAGGCTGCCCCTCATTTTCACCCTGTTTTCTGAAAATCTTGCTATCGTCTATCATGGTTCCTCAAAGGCTGATTTTAGTATATACTCAACCACCTCTTCATATGAGATCCCCATCTTTTCTGCTTCCTTCGGGAGATCAGAAAGATTGGTCATACCCGGTATTGTGTTGATTTCAAGGACATATACACGCCCCTCTTTATCAACAACAGCATCCACCCTTGAAAATCCCCTTCCACCGATAGTTCTATAGAACAAAAGTGCATATTCCTTTAATTGTTCCTCAGACTCACGAGGAATCTCAGCTGGTATGATAAACTCTGTGTAACCTTCTGTGTATTTGGCTACGTAATCATAAAATTCACGTCCCCTGACTCTAAGTTCAAGCGAAGGGACACAGAACGCGTTTTTACCTGTGCCAAGAATACCCACTGTGACGCTCTTACCATCTATGTACTTTTCAACAAGCACATCACCATAGTTTTCAAGATCTTTTTTTACAACCTTCCTGAGAGAGTCCCTGTCCCATACTATTTCAACGCCAACAGATGAACCTTCCTTTCTTGGTTTGACAATAGCGGGATAGCCTATATTATCTTCAACGCGTCGTATCGCATCATCAATTTCGTCACCTTTATAAACAAAAACAGACTCAGGGACAGGAATATCCAAACTTTTTAGTACATGTTTTGTGGTGAACTTATCAATACCTATAGCAGAGGCTACAACCCCAGACCCAGTATACGGTATACCAAGAACTTCAAGCATTCCCTGGATAGTGCCATCTTCCCCCGGGCTCCCATGTAGCATTATAAGAGCAATTTCAATGCCCTCTCTCTTTATATCCTCCGCAAGGCTTCTTTTTACATCTATAAGGACTACATCTTTATATCCAAGGCGTAAAAGGGCATCATAAACGTTCTTGCCAGAACGTAAAGAAACCTCCCTTTCACTTGACCACCCCCCATAGAGTACCCCTATACGCTTTCCCTTAGCCTCTTCGAGCATCTATTTTTTAATATAAGGGAGAGCTACTCTTACTCTCTTTTCATCTGCTTTTGTAACAACGGCCTTTTTTCTAAGGTTTCTCTTTCTCTTTCTTGTCTTATCAGAAAGTAGATGGCTTTTATAAGCCTTTCTTCTTCTAATCTTTCCACTTCCTGTTACTTCAAATCTCTTAGCCGCCGCTCTTCTTGTTTTCATCTTCGGCATTTTTCTTACCTCCCTGTTTTCTTACTGGCCTCATCATAAACGTTAAGTTTCTTCCTTCAAGTTTTGGCTTCACCTCAAGTGCTGCCTCCCCCTCCAGTTCTTTAACAATCCTGTCTGCGAGTTCAAATCCTCTATCTGTGTGAACCATTTCCCTTCCTCTAAAAAATATTCTGACTTTAACCTTGGCCCCATCCTCAAAGAATTCCCTCATTTTCTTGAGTTTTACCTTAAGGTCATTGTCGCTTATGTTGGGACGCATGGATATTTCCTTAACCTCACCATGAGACTTCTTTTTCGCCTGTTTCATTCTCTTCTTCTCTTCATACTTAAACTTTCCGTAATCCAGTATCTTAGCAACAGGTGGTCTAACATTTGGAGCAATTAATACAAGGTCAAGCCCCATGTCATATGCCATTTCAAGTGCGTCCCTCGTACTCATTATGCCAAGTTGTTTACCATCAGGACCAATAACTCTAACCTCTCTGACCCTTATTCTCTCGTTAACCTGATATTTTTCCTTGTCCCTTTGAGGACGTCTATCCTGTGGTCTGAAACCTTTTATCGGACTAATATCCTACCTCCTTTTTCTCAATTTTTTCTTTTATGTAATCAAGGAACTCATCCACTTTCACAAAGCCCCTATCTCCCTCACTATGGACTCTCAAAGAGACCCCATTCATACTCTCCTCTTTCCGCCCAATCACAAGCATATAAGGTATCTTAAGATTCTCAGCCTCTCTTATCTTATATCCAATTTTCTCGTTTCTCTCATCAATCTCCACCCTTATATCCTCTTCAAGTAACCTTTCGTATACCTTTCTCGCGAATTCAATATTCTCTTCACTAATTGGCAAAACTCTCACCTGAGTAGGGGACAACCATACAGGTAGATTACCTCCATAGTGTTCAATAAGGGTTCCAAGGAAGCGCTCAAAAGATCCAAGCAATGCACGGTGTATCATATAGGGCCTTTTCTCTTTTCCGTCTTTGTCTCTATACGTCATATCAAATCGCTCTGGCAGATTAAAATCAAATTGTATGGTTGAACATTGCCACTCTCGACCAAGAGCATCCTTTATAACAATATCTATTTTGGGACCATAAAAAGCACCTGCGCCTTCGTCTATTTCATAGGACAGACCCATGTCATCTACTGCCTTTTTCAGAGAGTTGGTAGCAAGAGCCCACATGTCAGGAGAACCCACATGTTTTTCCGGCATTGTAGAAATATAAACACCAAAATCTTCAAATCCAAAACTTCTTAGCATAAAGAGGGTAAACTCGAGAACCTTTTTAATTTCATCCTCCACCTGGTCAGCCCTAGCAAAAATGTGGGCATCATCCTGCGTAAAACCGCGAACCCTTAAAAGACCATGCAACACACCTGATTTTTCATACCTATATACCGTTCCGAGTTCCGCATATTTGATTGGAAAATCCCTGTAACTCCTGAGTTTTGATTTGTAAATGAGTATGTGGAAGGGACAGTTCATGGGCTTTACGAAGTACTCCTGCTCATCCACCTTCATAACGGGGAACATATTTTCTCTGTAAAAATCAAGATGCCCTGAGGTTTGCCAGAGGTTTGCTCTTCCCACATGGGGAGTATAAACAAGTTGATAACCTCTTTTTATATGCTCTTTTCTCCAGAAATCCTCTATCACCATTCTTATGGTGGCTCCCCTTGGATGCCAGAGAATTAGTCCAGGCCCAACCTCTTCCTGAATAGAGTAAAGGTCAAGTTCTCTGCCAAGTTTTCTATGGTCCCTTTTCTTCGCCTCTTCAACCCTTTTAAGATAATCCTCAAGCATGGACTTTTTAGGGAAAGAAATACCATAAATGCGCTGCAGTCTTGCGTTATGCTCATCTCCTCTCCAGTAACTCCCGGATGATGATAGGACCTTCACTGCCTTAACGTATCCTGTAGATGGAAGATGTGGGCCCCGACAGAGGTCTACAAATCCATCCTGCTCATACATGGATACAATCTCATCTTCTATCTCTTCAAGAAGCTCTACTTTGTAGGTTTCGCCAGTTTTTTTGAAAAATTCTATAGCCTCTTTCCTGGGGATTTCCTTCCTCACAATAGGAATATCCCTCTTTATTACATCCCTCATCCTCTCTTCTATCTTTTCCAGGTCCTCAGGGGTAAAGGCATATCCTGCGGTATCAAAATCGTAGTAAAATCCATTTTCTATTGCAGGACCAATGGTAACTTTTACATCAGGAAAAAGTTCTTTAACAGCCTGCGCGAGTATGTGCGAACTTGTGTGCCAGTATGTTTCTCTACCAACTGGATGGTTAAAATCACATATCTCTATGTTTTTTTCAGTTCCTTCAAGTGTGTAAGTAAGGTCCCTCGGGACCCCATCCACAATGGCAACAAGATAGTCTTTACGTTTTCCGATAATATCTATAATCTTCTTGCCAGCAATATCCTCTATATCCCTTTCCTTTCCTCCTGGAAACTTAAAAATAGCCATCTTACCTTCCTGCTTTTTAGTGGTTTAGAATGATAAAGTATAAGGTACGACCCTTCAAACACTTATGGATTTTATCCGATTACCCCCAGTTCCTTCCCCACCTTTTCAAATTTTTCAAGCGCGAAATCAAGGTCCTTCTTCTCATGAACCGCGGAAATCATAACCCTTATACGAGCCTTGCCTTTGGGAACAGTGGGATAACCAATAGCCTGTGCAAAAATTCCTTCTTTGAATAGTCTCTTTGAAAATTCCTGTGCAAGTGGGGCTTCTCCCAGCATCACAGGGGTTATGGGTGTCTGACTTATACCTATATCAAACCCAAGAGATTTCATTTCAGTCTTAAAATAATTGGCATTATCCCAGAGCCTCACCACAAGTTCATCAGAATCTGTTAATATGTCTACTGCTGCTATTGCTGCTGCCACATCTGCGGGTGTCACTGCACTTGAGAAAAGGAACGGTCTTGCCTTCTGTCTTAAGTAATCTATAACCTCCTCTTTTGCCGCAACATACCCACCGACTACTCCAAACGCTTTGGACAGAGTTCCCACCTCAAGGTCAACCTTACCATGCAAGCCGAAATGGTCCACAATACCTCTTCCACTCTTTCCAAGAACACCCTCTCCATGTGCATCATCAACCATGGTTATTGCATCGTATTTTTCTGCCACCTCAACTATTTCTGGTAAAGGTGCTATGTCTCCGTCCATGGAAAAGACACCGTCCGTTACAACGAGTTTCCTGCCCGGATGTTCCTTGTACTCTTCCAGTTTCTTTCTGAGGTCTTCAGGGTCTGCATGGTTGAATCTTACAATCTCCGCCCTTGAAAGACGACATCCATCAATAATAGAAGCATGGTTCAGTTCGTCTGAGAAAATTACATCCCCACGTCCTACAATTGCAGGTATTACAGCAAGATTGGTATTAAACCCGGACTGAAAAGATAGTGTTGCCTCAGCCCCTTTAAACTTTGCAAGTTTCTCTTCGAGTTCTCTGTGAATTTTCATGGTACCTGCAATGGTTCTAACCGCTCCCGGACCCACACCGAGTTCATCGATTGCTTTTTTAGCCCTTTCCTTAAGCACTGGATGATTGGCAAAGCCAAGATAATTATTGGAGCAGAGATTGAGTACCTCTTTCCCATCCACCTTAATCCATGCACCCTGAGGACTTTCAAGAGTCCTGATGGTCACATACAGGCCCTCTTTCTTGAGACGCTCAATTTCTTCTTTTACAAAATCAAGTTTACCCATAACACCTCCTTTCTGTATAAATAATAATGTAAACTTCGGGTAAGTTCAAATAAAAGACAGCACCTTCCATGTTGAATAATTTGTTTTTTCTCATTTTTGCTTTATTCTTAAATATATGAAAGTCAGTGTGATTATTCCTGCATATAACGAAAAGGACAATATAAAAGACCTTTTAAGACACATCGATAAATTTAAAAAGGAACATGAGGTAGATTGGGAGTTTATCATCGTTGATGACGGCTCAACCGATGGAACGTTCGAACTTATCTCAAGTCTATATAACGATTATCCGTATATAAAAGTTGTAAAACACAGACGGAACTTCGGGTTAACTGAGGCACTTCTTACTGGCTTTGAGCACTCAAGTGGAGAAGCGGTTGTTTTCTTTCCAGCTGACCTTCAGTTTCACCTTGACGACGTAAAAAGAATGTCAGAAAAGATGGAAGAAGGATACGACCTTGTTGCAGGAAAGAAACAGGGGAAATACTCTAAAAAGTTCGTATCGTCCATATACAACTACCTTTCCAGAAAACTCTTTCATGTGAACATTACAGATATGAACTCAATCAAAATCATGAGAAGGGAAATATTTGAATTAATACCCCATAGAAAAGGATGGCATAGATACATTGTTCCAATTGCACACGAATACGGCTACAAAATGACAGAAATTGGTGTAACCCTTTATCCGCGCGTGGGAGGTGAGAGTAAGTTTAAAGGTCCATGGAGGATAATAGTAGGGACGATGGACCTTATAGCCGTTAAATTTCAGTTGAGTTTCATAAAAAGCCCTATGCTGTTTTTTGGAACTCTCAGTCTTTTATCTTTTATACTGGGCACTCTTATTTTCCTGCTTGCCCTTGTGTTAAGACTTGTACACCACGGATACAGGCCACTTCTTTATGCTGTTATTCTATTTTATACAGGTGCACTTATTTTGCTTGCTATGGGTTCTCTTGGAGAAATGATAGCAGGCCTTAGAGATGCCCCTCAAAATTCTAAAAAACACAAGGTTGAGATAACCATTGATAATAAAAAATAGGGGGCCTAAGCCCCCTATTTTGGTTGTATTACTTCACCCTTACAAATCTTTCAACTTTCCTGTATTCTCCAGTTTCAATAGTAACGAAGTAAACTCCTCTCCTTAAATTACGCGTGTCTATGGATACTGTATGAACTCCCCTGGAGAGACCTCTAA
Organism: Caldifarciminota bacterium; assembly: GCA_027038175.1. GTDB lineage: Bacteria > Hydrothermota > Hydrothermia > UBA1063 > CAJXJZ01 > CAJXJZ01. The sequence goes on from JALVYB010000003.1 coordinate 22,927, forward strand.
TCGTAGAAGTACTCACCCTTCTGCCACTTATATCAAATATGCTGAGTTTGACGTCCATACTGGCTGGCATGGAAAGTCTGACAACAGGTTCAAAACCAGGTCCATAGTAAAGTTGAGCATTCCACAACCTTTTATCTTCTTTTTCTTTTACATCACTTAGAGCCCTTGTTGTAAATAGAACCACACTTCCCCTCTGAATCTCAGAAGACCCCTGATTGTATGCACCATTGTAGTAGTATTCTATGCCAATGCTCCCCTGTTCATTTTCTATCCCTGTGGTAAAATCTGACTGACCCGGCACATCATCAAACTGAAGGAGTATATCCCCATTTCCAGTGGGCGTTGAGTTGAAGGCAGGGTCCAGAAGAATAACTGTAAAACTCGTTTTCTGAGTGGTGCTATTATAAAACGGCACATTTTTATACTGTATAATGAACCTGTGCTCTGTGGTATCGCTAAAGTAGTATATTCCGCCGCCACTTGATGGGTCAAGGTCATCCCATACACCCGCTATTATAGCATTGGGAGTGCTGGTGGATGGTATTGTTGTGTTGCCTATTGAATTGGTCCCGGGGTCCTGTCCAAAAGAAATCCATCCATTCGAGCATACCCAGATATTTGTATAGTCCACATTGTAAAACCTGAAAGTAAATGGCAAAGGTACGTTTGCTCTATCATCATCACCAAGTGAAAGTTGTGTTCCCACACTGGAGATATCAATGCTATCATAGACAGGAGCAAGTGGAGTATAAACAGAATCTGTGTTGTCAAGCGCCATATAAAGCGTATCATCGTTTGACCAGTAAATCTCTCCCACCGAAAGAGAGAACGAGAACGTGTCCGTAGCGTTATCTGCGCTCATAAACACATAGAAATCCGCCGTTGCGCCAACAGGAAAATTCTGTGCCACACTTATAGAAAACACAGCAGTTCTCAGTGAATCGCTTTCTATAACATTAAAGAATGCTGTATCATCTGCAAAGGTTATTTGAGAAGAAGATGTAACCAGATGAAGCGAAACGTTGTGAGCACTATCCGTACCTATATTCTTTAATTTAAACAGAATATAAGCATCCTCACCTGGATCAAGTTTATTGTTTCCGTTTCCTCCCATAGAATCATCAACAAAAACTCCATAATTTATCAGTCTAACTCCTGTAAGCGGCAGATCTTCCTGCAGCACAATATCATCAACATACCATCCGTCTCTTGTAACACTTTGATCCGATTCCACAAGAAATCTCACATAAATGTTTTTTCCAGTATACTCAGACGGTATATCTACAGTATCACATATCCACCCAGTCGTACTGTCCGTGTATCTTGCAATTGTGGTCCATGAACTGGCATCACTTTTATCAAGTCCAACCTGAACATAGCCGTAATCATAGCCATTTTCGAAACTGTACCTATGCCAGAAAATTAACCTTGCAAAATATGCCTCAGTAAGGTCAAAAGCAGCAGAACTAACAAGATAGTTGTGTGCATCGTTTGTATACTCACCACCTGGAGAGTCTGTAAAGGATGAAGGAGCAGAATGGTAATCCGAGGATATAAGAGCCCATGTGCCGTTTGTCTCCCACCCTGCTTCCGAGCTAAAGTCATATGTATACCAGGGATAAAATACTGGAGTGCCAAGTTGTAATGATATCGTATCTGTAAGGTGATATCCACCATCTCCTGTAATGCTTATCTCAAAAGATGCGCTTTTACCGGCTCTCCATCCAGAATCAACAGTGAATCCAAATCCATCCCCGGAGGATGTGCTATCCTGCTGTATATCTCCATAAAATGATATATTATCATCAAAAGAACCTGCATCCTGAAATTCGGGGAGTAACGTTAAAGTGGCATTTACATTGCTTACTGTAAGCCCGTAGTTTTTTAGTTTGACCACAATAGTTACATGCTCACCGGGGTCTGCAACACCATCCCCATTCCCGGATGCATCGTTGACATTAATCCTTATGACCCTCAAAAACGGCTCATTAAGAGAGGGGGTGTTCTCAACAGCGAGCAATGCATTTATTCTGCCCCATCCATAATCATTGTTGGGATAGGTATGCCCTGCAGGATGATCTGCTGCAAGATTGGTGATAATATCGTAAACCTCACTGTAGTCAAGGCCCGGGTTCTTCTCCAGCATAAGGGCTATTACACCTGTCACATGTGGCGTTGCCATACTTGTACCATCCCAGGTTTCATAGTTTCCTCCCGGCGTACTTGAACGTATGCCAGCACCGGGCGCAGATATGTCCGGTTTTATAAAATTCCAGTCCGGACGTGACCAATACGTTGTATCAGCATATCTACCCGTATCAGGAGCAGGGCCTCTACTTGAAAAATCAGCAATATTATCATTATTATCAGTTGCACCTACTCCTATTACTATGGGATAATCCCCGGGGCTTCCAACGGTTTCTGCTCCAGGCCCCGAATTGCCTGCCGCAAAAACAGGTATAATATCCATACCCCTCCAGTTATTCCATATATCGTCCCACATCCATGTTTCACCATGGCCTCCACCCCAGGAATTGCTTATTACCCTTATATCAACTCCAGAATCGGCTTTAAGGGAAACAAACCACTCAGAACATTCAAGAATAGACGTATCACTTCCTGTGCCCTGAGAAGAAAAGGCTTTACATGAAGACAAAGATGCATTATAGGCAATACCGATGTCTTCTGTAAAACTTCCCGGACCGTCGCCTCCTGCAATTGTACCGGCAACATGGGTTCCATGTCCGTGGTCATCATACGGAGCAGTGTTATGGTTCACAGCATCATGAAAATGCCCTGAAAAATTGCCCAAAAGGGCAGGATGATCCGGGTCTATGCCTGTATCCAGAATCCCCACATCCACTCCCTCACCTGAGAGACCATAGTAAGCCCATACAGAGTCTGCTTTTATCTTATCAATATTCCATTCAACCGACTTATCCTTAAGGGCAGTCTTTAACATGCCTTTACTATGAGATGGTTTTCCCAGTATATGCCAGAAGGAAAGCTCTTTTACAAGATATACCTCGGGAAAATTGGCTATTTCCTCTATCACATACGGCCTGGCTTTCACGTAAATGGCATTCGATACCCAGAAAGTCCTGTAATGTGCTACATCCTTCGAGTTCTTTTCAAGATAACTCAAGACATTTTTCTGAGATTCTTTTGCCACCTCTCTCAATATATTTGCTTTCTCTTTATACCTTCCCCTGCCCATTTTTCTTATATCTATAGGGCTTTTGAAAATCACCATCGCATCCACGTAATCCGAGGTACTACTAAGTTTTTCTCTCAGATTCGTGGTTATCATACCTCCCTCCGCACTAATCGCCAGGAGGAATATAAGTAGGATATGCCTCATGCTACCTCCCTGTTTTTTGCAATTATAAAGGAACAGATGGAGTTCTTCAACGGTTTTATACAAATTAGAGAATTAAAATCGTTATTGTTCTTTTCGTATTGTTTATTTACTTGTGTGCCATTATAATCTATACTATGAATTTACCGGTTAAATACAGGCCAAAGACTTTCGACGACGTGGTTGGACAGGAGCACGTTGTAAAAACCCTTAAAAACGCACTCAAGCATAAAAAAATTTCCAATGCCTACCTTTTTACAGGTCAGCGAGGCATAGGTAAAACCACTATTGCCCGGATACTGGCAAAAGGCCTCAATTGTGAAAAGGGGCCCACTCCCGAGCCATGCGGTAAATGCGCGATGTGCCGTGAGATAGAGGAAGGAAATTCACTGGATGTAATTGAAATAGATGGGGCTTCCAACAGAGGAATAGACCAGATAAGAGAACTAAGAGAGAACGTGCGTTTTATGCCTGTTCACGCAAGATACAAGGTTATAATCATCGATGAGGTGCATATGTTAACAAATGAAGCGTTCAATGCTCTTTTAAAGACACTTGAAGAACCACCGGAAAACGTTGTCTTTATATTTGCCACAACTGAACCGCGAAAAATACCTGAAACAGTTTTATCAAGGGTTCAGAGATTTGACTTCAGGCCTCTATCAGAAAAGACCCTTATTGAAAGACTGAAATACATATGCGACAGGGAAAATATAAAGTGTGAAGAGGAGGCTCTCTCGCTTATATTTGAGGCAAGTGAAGGAAGTATGAGAGATGCCATCTCACTCCTTGAGCAGGCCTATATATACGGAGAAGGAGAGATAAAAGCAGAATCATTGAGAGAAGTGCTGGGCATTCTTGAAGAGGAAACCTTCTTTAACCTTTTTAAGATGATAAAAGAGGAAAACTCAAAAGGTGTCATAGAACTTCTACACAGTGTTCTAAATAGAGGATATAGTCTGTATGACTTTCATAGGGGTCTTATAAAAGCAGCCTACGGGCTTATGCATGCTGCATTACTGGGTCATGATAACAAATACAAAGAACTCGCTCCATATTTTCCGGAGCAGGATATTCTTTATGTATTCAAAATCCTTAAAGATATGGAACAAACCCTTAGACTCAGTAACTACCCACGAGCACTTTTTGAATACGAACTTTTGAAACTTGCAAACCTTAAAAAAATCGTACCCAGAGGTGCTTTTCAAATCGCTGAATCAAGGGATATATCTCCCACTCCCCCTCTCTATAATATCCATTCCGATATGAAAAAAGAAAACATAAGAGAGGGGAACCAGAATCATGAACTTTTGAAGAAACTTATAGAAGAGTTAAACTTAAAGGAGGTAAACAACAATGGATCTTTTTAAACTCATGAACGACGCAAGGAAAATGCAGGCACAGATGAAAAAATTACAGAAGGAAATTAAAAAAATCAGGGAAGAGGGCACTTCCAAGGATGGTAGTATAAAAGTTATGCTCTCTGGCGATTATAACCTGGAAGACATAGAAATAAATGAGGTAAAAGATGGAAAGAAACTGAAAAAATCCATAAAAGAGGCTTTCCAAGACGCAAGAAAAAAAGTTGATTCAAGAATAAAAGAACTTACGAATGAGTATATGAAAGGCATACCCAAAGATGTACAAAATTTCTTATCTTGACCGTTTAAAAAGTGCTCTTACGAACCTTCCTTCTATAGGAGAAAAGAGCGCAGAGAGGATTACATTTTTTCTTCTCTCAAATAGAGAAATAGCAGAGGAAATAATAAATGCTTTAAGCGATACCATAAAAAACGTTCAGTTCTGCAAAAACTGCCACGGATTTTCAGATGGAGAAATATGCCATATATGCGAGGACACATTAAGAGAAAAGGTACTATGCATTGTTGAGAAACCAGAAGATGTTATCCTTCTGGAGAAAGTCCTTGGAAGGAAATGGTACTACCATGTGACAGGTGGTGTAATTTCTCCTGCAAACAACAAAACACCTGATGACCTTCATTTAAAAGATATACCCGAGAGAATTAAAAAAGAACGTATTTTAGAGGTCGTACTTGCACTACCACCGACCGTTGAGGGGGATACTACAGGTTATTACATAAAAGGACTAATCGAGCAAGAAGGGCTTAAGGTAAAAATTTCCCGCATATCAAGAGGTATCCCACGAGGGTCTGACCTATCCTTTCAGGATGGACAAACACTCAAAGACGCACTTATGGAAAGAAGGGAATTATGAAAAGGATATTTACTTTACTGATTATACTCTTATCTTTGAGTTGCACCAGAAAGGAGCATACAATCGGCATCGTCTTTCCCTATTCTCCACTTACTTATGTCCCTAACAAAAAGGCAGAAATCGTTACCATAAGTGTGCTCATGAATTTTTACGACCCTTTAGTTAAGTTCGATGCCGATTTCAGACCAACGCCTGGACTTGCAGAATACTGGGAAAATACAGATAGCATCACATGGGTCTTTCACCTGAGAAAAAACGCTAAATTTAAAACCGGGAAACCACTTTCTGCAGATGATGTAGTGTATACGTTCCACACTATACAAAACGACCCAGAAAGCGACTACAGAGCGGACATATCCGATGTAAAAAACGTATATAGTACTGATTCAGAGACAGTTGTTTTCAAATTAAGAAAGCCATGCGCCACGTTCCTTGAGCGACTTTCTCAGATCCTCATAGTGCAGCAAAACTGCTCCGACTCTCTACTCAAGACTTTCTCATGTGGAACAGGCGCTTTAATATTCCAAAAAAAAGACAGAGAAGGCAATATAGAGGCTATTCCCAACGAGTATTATTTTGACAGGAAAGTGGATTTTGATAGAGTCCTTTTCATCTTCAAATCAGGGAACCTGTGCAAAATAACCAGTCAGAAGCATCACACAAGCTTGCTTTTTACATTTAACCCGAATGATTCCTGCAAAAACCTCCTTCATCTTTTAAGAATCCCGGGACCATTAAACTCAATAAGGTATATAGGCATAAACCTCAAAAAAACTATTTTAAGAAACAAAGACTTCAGGAAGGCACTATACTATAGCGTATGTCGGGAAAAAATAGCAGACAGCATATCTACCTATTACGGAAACACCATTATACCCGCTTATGAATTTGCACTTCCCACACAAATCGGCTTTATGGAAGTAAAGAACCCGGGGTGTAATCATGAAGCTGAGATACAGAATCTTCTTAAAAAAGCCGGTTACAGTGGAGAGACCATCCCTTTGCTTGTGTCAGAAAACCGCTATGAATACGCAAGACTTATACAGAAGGACCTGAAGAAACATGGCATATTCACCACCATAGAGGCTGTGAAAGCACATGAAATTTTTAAAAGAGTTCAGGAAAATAGGGACTTTGACCTGTTTATTCTCGCGTTAATACCTCAATCTATAGATATCTATTCAGTTGCTCAAACCCACTTTCATACAAAAACCAAAGAGAAATATCTTGGCATTAGAAACTACATGGGATACTCCAATCCTTTGCTTGACTCCATTATTGAATCTACAGGTTCTCTTTTAAAGAAAAAAGAACGTGAACCTCATCTCAAAAAAATAGAAAGTATAATAACCCGTGACCTTCCTGTAATACCATTATTTTACGAAGGTAGCGTTTATTATTTATCTGAAGGACTCAGGTGGAAACCCCGCATTGACAGAATAGTTCTTGCCAATGAAATATCATTAAAAGAATGAGTATAAGAACCAAAATAAGTCTTATATACTCAGGGCTTTTTTTCGTTCTTATTTCTTTAAGTGGGATATTTTTTCTCCAGTATTTTATAGAGACAAATAAAACTGATATAACAAAGCATATCATGAACTATGCAGAGATTGCCACTCCTTCAATTGTTCACTCATATGAATTTTACAAAAATTCCTCCCCACTTCTTCTCTACAGAGAAATTTATCCCATTCTCGAAAATAATCCATACCTCGTATATATCGAGATAATAGCACCGGATGGCACTGTACTATTCAACTCCCAGAAAGCACGAATGGGTATAAACTATACTGAGAAGCTGCCTCCTAATTTATTAAAAGCTGCAAAAAGGTTGTATCCGAGTACTATAATAGAGAATACGCATGTTCACGTGTTTATACCCTATATAGATGAATTCGGCAACCACCTTTATACAATCCATTATCTCAACGACTTATCAGAGACTCTGCTCAGAATAAAACGCTCTCTGATGGTTATACTATTTATAATAATCGTCTCTATTATACTCTCTTTCATCGTCTCCTCACTTATAGCAAGAGGCATAACTGCAAAATTAAACAAGTTAAAGAATACAGCATTTGAACTTGAAAAAGGAAATCTTAATGTAAAATTTTCGATAGATTCTCGTGATGAGATTGGTGAACTTGCCACTGTCTTCGAAAACATGAGAAAAACTATAAAACAGAATATTGAACGTCTGAGGAATACCCTCGATGAACTTAAAGAACTCGACAGAATGAAGAACGAGTTCGTTGCAAATGTATCCCACGAACTTAAAACGCCACTCACATCGGCTATTGGATATATTTCACTGATTAGCAAAAGAAAAATTGGATATGCGTCCGACGAGGTGCTTGGAGCATTGAAAATAGTTGAAAAAAATCTCAATGAGCTGTCCCTTAAGATAGATAGTATACTTCAGATTTCTAAATTTCAAGTTGGGGCCAATCACCTTGCAATGCGAAATATTGACGTGGTAAAGATAGCAAGAAGATGTTATGACAATTACAGGCCTGTGGCAGAATTAAAGGGCATAGTATTAGAGTTTGACTCTGACGAAAGCGTTACAGTGTTTGGTGATGAAAAGAGTATTGAAAGTATGATTTGCAATCTTATAGATAATGCTGTAAAATTTACTAATACAGGTAAAGTGGCTGTAAGGGTTAAAATGGGTAAAAATAAAAAATATGCGGTAATAGAAGTTGAAGATACAGGGATAGGAATTCCAGAAAAACATTTAAAAAGGATTTTTGATAGATTCTACCAGATAGAGAGTTCCAATGCACGAAGATTCGGTGGAATCGGACTTGGTCTCAGCATAGTAAAAGAGGTTGTTGACCTTCACGGAGGTATAATTCAGATAAGGAGTAAAGAAGGAGAGGGCACACTTTTTAAGGTTTTAATACCAGTGAAAGGGGGTGATATTAATGTCCAAAAAGATTCTGGTAATTGATGACGATGATGATGTGAGAAACCTCATATACACTACTCTTTCTTCAGAAGGATACGATGTGATAACAATGCCATCAGGCAAAGAGGCATTACAACTTCTTATGGATATAAATGTGGATTGTGTGTTATTGGATGTGATGATGCCAGAGATGGATGGATGGGAGACTCTCAGGATGATACGTGCCAGTGAAAACACAAAAGACCTGCCTGTTATTATGGTAACAGTTAAAGATTCAAGGGTGGACAAACTCACTGCAATTAAAGAAAAAGCAACGGATTATATAACCAAACCGTTTAATCCAGATGATTTAGTTGCAAAAGTGAGGGAAGTTCTCCATGAGTAGTAAAAAAGAAAACAGAATTCGCCTGGAATGGCTAAAGTATAAGTCCATTTTAAATTGTGAACTCAGCCATCTGGAAACAGTCAACCTTGGTGTGGAAAAAGTGCGCAATATGCTCGAAGATGGCCCTGTGGGTCTTCTTTATATTTACTTCGAAGGTGGAGAGGAAATAGAAGAGGAATACGGGTGGGAGGTTTATGACAACCTTATGGACTATATTACACAGAATGTAAAGAAATGGCTTAGAGAACAGGGCATAAACCATGCAATTTATAAGCACTTTGCAAGAGGGGAATCCTTTATCATATTCCTTAGCGAATCTGGAGAGGAAGATATCAAAAAACTTGGTTTCTTTTTCAGAACAAATATAACCGAATTTGTAAAAAGCAGATACGGACCAAAGCTTGCATACGCTCTTGAGCCACGTTTTGGGTATTCTTTCATTTTTCAACAACCCATTCTAAGATTGGAAAGGCTAATAGAAAGAGCGCTAAGAGAAGCAATAAGAAAATCCGAGAACCCATTCAGAAACAAAAGAAACTACGTGAAGATAAGGGAACTCATTGAAAAAGAGGCACTTGAGATCTATTTTCAGCCTATAATAAATCTCAAACAAAACAGCATTTTTGGCTACGAGGCACTTTCGAGGGGAACGTTACAGGCATTTTACAGAGCACCAACTCTTTTATTTCAGATAGCAAGGGAATCAGGTTGTCTTATTGACCTTGAGAGACTTGCTGTCAAAAAGGCTATAAGTTCCGCAGAGAGTATAGGTAAAAAGAAACTCTTCATGAACACGAGTTCCCTGTATTTACAAAACCTCTCAAGAGAGATACGCTACATTCTTGGCTGGTTAAAAATTGAGAACCTATCCCCGGAGCAGGTTGTTTTTGAAATAACCGAAAAGAGTGCCATTACAAACATGTCCTTCTTTAAGGCTTCAGTCAAAACCCTGCGGAAGATGGGGTTTTCAATAGCCATCGATGATGTGGGAACAGGATACTCATCCCTCGAGGTGCTGGCACAGCTTGAACCTCAGTATCTGAAATACGATAGGTCTTTAATAATTGACATCCACAAAAGTTATATTAAGAAGGAGCTCCTCAAATCCCTAATTAATTTCGCAGAAGGAATAAAGTCAAAAATCATCGTGGAAGGCGTGGAGAAAAAGGAAGAGCTGGACGTATTAAGGGATTTTGGGATTGAACTTGTTCAGGGTTTCCTTTTTGCCCGTCCATCTCCTGAAATAATAAAAAATATATCTGAAGATTCTTTGAAAAAAGAGGGTGACTAAAATCCAAAGTCATAAAACGATTAAAACAACAAAAAAAGGCGGGCTATAACCTACTCTCCCACACCCTCGCGGGTGCAGTACCATCGGCCTCCAGGGGCTTAACTTCCGGGTTCGGTATGTAACCGGGTGTGGCCCCCTGGGTATGATAGCCCGCCTATAAAATTCAAAGTAAGACAAGAAAGTGGATTGAGGTAGATAGCTAAGGCTCTCGGCCTATTAGTACCGCTCGGCTAAACCCATTGCTGGGCTTACACCTGCGGCCTATCAACCCGGTAGTCTTCCGGGGGCCTTACCTTCTGGCAAAGCCAGAAGAGGGGCACCTAGTCTTGGGGTACGCTTCCCGCTTAGATGCTTTCAGCGGTTATCGCTTAGAGACGTCGCTACCCAGCAATGCCCCTGGCGGGACAACTGGTTCACGAGAGGTCTCTCCACCCCGGTCCTCTCGTACTAGGGGCAGCTCCCCTCAAGTGCCCTGCGCCCGCGGCGGATAGGGACCGACCTGTCTCACGACGGTCTGAACCCAGCTCACGTACCCCTTTAATGGGCGAACAGACCAACCCTTGGGACCTTGTCCAGCCCCAGGATGGGATGAGCCGACATCGAGGTGCCGAACACCGCCGTCGATGTGAACTCTCGGGCGGTACTAGCCTGTTATCCCCGGAGTAGCTTTTATCCGCTGAGCGACGGCCCTTCCACTCGGAACCGCCGGATCACTAGGCCCGGCTTTCGCCTCTGCTCGGCCTGTCGGCCTCGCAGTCAGGCCCCCTTCTGCCCTTACACTCAACGCACGGTTGCCAATCGTGCTGAGGGGACCTTTGGGCGCCTCCGTTACTCTTCAGGAGGCCACCGCCCCAGTGAAACTGCCCACCAAGCGCTGTCCCCTCTCCCGATCCAGGGAGCAGGGTTAGAATCCCGACATACCAAGGGTGGTATTTCACCGGCGCCTCCACGGGAGCTGGCGCCCCCGCTTCACAGGCTCCCACCTATCCTACACATGGTATGCCAAGACCCAACGCCAGGCTGCAGTAAAGCTTCACGGGGTCTTTCGGTCCTGCCGCGGGTAGATGGCATCTTCACCACCACTACAACTTCACCGGGCCCCTCGCCGAGACACCGGCCCAGTCGTTACACCATTCGTGCAGGTCGGAACTTACCCGACAAGGAATTTCGCTACCTTAGGACCGTTATAGTTACGGCCGCCGTTTACCGGGGCTTCGGTTCGGGGCTTGCACCCCTCCCCTTAACCTTCCGGCACCGGGCAGGTGTCAGAGCCCATACGTCCCCTTAACGGGTTAGCGGACTCCTGTGTTTTTGGTAAACAGTCGCCAGGCCCTCTTCACTGCGACCCCTTTCAGCTCCGTCCGCGAGGGACTTCACTTACTCGGGGCACCCCTTCTCCCGAAGTTACGGGGCCAAGTTGCCGAGTTCCTTGGCGAGGGATAACCCGCGCGCCTTAGCATTTTCTGCTCGCCCACCAGTGTCGGTTTGCGGAACGGTCACCCTGCGTTCAACGCCAGCGAAGCTATTTCTTGGCAGCGTGGTCCGGACCAGTTCCCTGCCCGAAGGCAGGTCCCCATCACCTCTCAGGCTCCGGGGTGGGATTTGCCTCACCCCATCATCGCCCTACCGGCTTAGACGCGGCAATCCACCACCGCGCTGGCCCTTCCCTTCTGCGTCACTCCCCTGGCTCCCGCAGGGTGGCGCAGGAATATTAACCTGCTTCCCATCCCCTACGCCTTTCGGCCTCAGGTTAGGGACCGGCTAACCCTGGGCGGACGACCCTTGCCCAGGTACCCTTGGGCTTTCGGCGGGAAGGATTCTCACCTTCCTTAACGTTACTGATGCCCGGATCCTCACTTCCCATCAGTCCAGCACCCCTCACGGGATACCTTCAACCCGATGGGAACGCTCCCCTACCGCCTATCGGCCTACGCCGATAGACCCGTGGCTTCGGTGGGAGGCTTAGCCCCGCTACATCTTCGGCGCAGGAGCGCTCGACCAGTGAGCTATTACGCACTCTTTAAATGATGGCTGCTTCTAAGCCAACATCCTGGTTGTCTTAGCACTCCCACTTCCTTTGACACTTAGCCTCCACTCCGGGACCTTAGCCGACGGTCTGCGTTGTTCCGCTCTCGGCCACGGAGCTTATCCCTCGTGGCCTGACTCCCAGGGACCATGTTGCGGTATTCGGAGTTTGGTTGGGTTTGGAGTTGCCCCCTACCCCATCCAGTGCTCTACCCCCGCAACACTACCCTGAGGCTAGCCCTAGAGCTATTTCGGGGAGAACCAGCTATCTCCAGGTTCGATTAGCTTTTCACTCCTACCCACAGCTCATCCGAGGATGTTGCACTATCCACCGGTTCGGGCCTCCACTGGGTTTTACCCCAGCTTCACCCTGGCCATGGGTAGATCACCTGGTTTCGGGTCTACCGCATGCGACTCTACGCCCTATTCGGACTCGCTTTCGCTACGGCTCCGGCCTTTCAGGCCTTAGCCTCGCCGCATACGGTAAGTCCCGGGCTCATTAGGCAAAAGGCACGCCGTCAGGCCCTGAAAAGTCCGAAGACTTAACAGGGACCCTACGACTGATTGTAGGCGCCTGGTTTCAGGTTCTATTTCACTCCCCTCACCGGGGTGCTTTTCACCTTTCCCTCACGGTACTGAGTTCACTATCGGTCACTGGCGAGTATTTAGCCTTAGGTGGTGGTCCACCCAGATTCCCTCAGGGTTCCCCGTGCCCCGAGGTACTCGGGAACATGATCCAGGGAGACTCCACGCCTTTCGCCTACGGGGCTATCACCCTCTATGGCCCTGCTTTCCAGACAGGTTCGGCTAAGCGGGAGTTTTGTAACTCCCCGGCCGGTCCGTGGCCCGGCCCGATCATGTCCCACTACCCCGCCGTTGCAACGCCCACGGGCTTGACACAACGACGGTTTAGGCTGTTCCCCTTTCGCTCGCCGCTACTCAGGGAATCGCGGTTGCTTTCTTTTCCTCCGGGTACTGAGATGTTTCAGTTCCCCGGGTTAGCCTCCTGAGGCTACTACTTTTTCACCTCAGGATGACGGGGGTTTGCCCCGCCGGGTTTCCCCATTCGGGCATCCCGGGATCAAAGACTGCTTGCGTCTCCCCCGGGCTTATCGCAGCTTGCCACGCCCTTCATCGCCTGCCAGTGCCAAGGCATCCACCAGACGCCCTTTGCACCTTAGCCATCTACCTCAATCCACTTCATTTTCAAAGAGCGTAACTCACCTTTTTTGCAAGTGTTAATATTATACCCCCTCCGAAATGATTTGTCAAGTACTTTTATACAAATAACCCAAAGATGTGAGAAAGCTATGTATTACAAGGGTTTAAAATAAAAAAAGGGGCGCGCACGCGCCCCCTTTTTATTCTTTTATTATAAATAGGAGATACTCTTAGAGCACTCCGTAAGCGAGCATAGCCTTGGCTACTTTCAAAAATCCGGCGATATTGGCACCTGCAAGGAGGTCACCTGGCCTGCCGTATGCCTCGGCTGCCTCGATTGACTGCTGGTAGATTTTCTTCATTATTTCCCTGAGCTTGTTATCCACTTCCTCTCTCGTCCACTGAAGTCTAATACTGTTCTGAGTCATCTCAAGACCTGAAACAGCAACACCACCGGCATTAGCAGCCTTTGCAGGGCCAAACATAATTCCATTTTCCTGGAATACTCTTATTGCCTCGAGTGTAGAAGGCATATTGGCACCTTCTGCAACAGCAATAACTCCAGCCTTCACGAGTGCCTCTGCATGGTCTTTATGTATTTCATTCTGGGTAGCACATGGAAGAGCCACATCAGCCTTAAGTCCCTCATCTCTTACCACATCCCACACGGACTTGCCCTCATAATAAGGTACATTGAACTTCTCTGCATACTCTTTAATCCTTCCTCTCTTCTCATTCTTAAGCCACATGAGAAATTCCCATTTCTCGCCCTTTACTCCATCCATATCAACAATGGTACCATTAGAATCTGAAAGCGTTATAACCTTTCCACCAAGTTGGTTTATTTTCTCCACCGTGTACTGTGCAACATTACCAGCACCACTCACCAGGACTGTTTTTCCACTAAAGTCCTGCCCTTTCGAGGCAAGCATTTCTGAAGCGTAATAAACAAGTCCATAGCCTGTAGCCTCAGGTCTTATCAAACTTCCTCCATATTCGAGGCCTTTACCTGTAAGCACTCCTGTGTGCTCATTTACTATCTTTTTATACATTCCATAGAGAAAGCCTATTTCTCTTCCGCCAACACCAATATCACCTGCTGGCACATCTGTATCAGGACCTATATGCCTGTAAAGCTCCTGCATAAAAGCATGGCAGAATCTCATTACTTCTGCGTCAGATTTCCCCTTGGGATCAAAATCGGAACCGCCCTTTGCACCACCCATTGGGAGGGTTGTCAAAGCATTTTTGAATATCTGCTCAAAACCAAGGAATTTAATGATTCCAAGATAGACTGAGGGATGGAACCTAAGCCCACCCTTATACGGACCTATAGCACCGTTGAACTGAACTCTGTAGCCTCTGTTTACATGAATCTCGCCCTTATCATCATGCCACACAACCCTGAACATCACCACCCTGTCAGGCTCTACAATCCTTTCATATATCTTTGCCTTCACGAACTCAGGGTGCTTTTCCTCTGTGGGTTTTAGGGTGGTTAGTACCTCTTCCACCGCCTGTATGAACTCTGGCTGGTCCTTATCCTTTTCCTTTACCTTTGCTATTACATCGTCTATCATAGACATGTTTTACAACCTCCTTGTGTTTGGTTGTTTAAAGCCCCTTCGGGCGGTTTCCGGTTTATAATCACCATAGATTTTGTTCACGCTAAAATTATAATGAACTTTGCACATAGGGTCAAGTTTTAATAAACCCCTAACTTTACATGAAACAACCACTTCAGGCATCATGCAATTTTTCCAATGCTAATTTCAACGCCTCTTCAATGGATATGTTTTTCTTAAGCAATGGAATCATTTTCTTACCCTGTTTTTTCAATCTCTCCCTGTTCCGTCTTCCCATTGAGTGACCAACCAGAACATCAACATCCCTGAGAAGTTCCTTTATTAATCCTGCTTTTTTTTCATCATCATGCCTATTAATTCCAAGCTTTTCGTCAGTATAAGGATTTTCTCTTTCTTCCAGAAATACGAAGTTGCCATCCCTGTATTCGTATATTACATACTTTTCAGCATCTCCGAAATGGCCAAATCGTAAACTCTTCCCATCATCCGTGGCAACCGCAAACTTCATACACTCCTCCTGTATATCCTATATGTGAAAATTTTAATTTAATCCTTTTGTTTGTTCAACCCTGCTCTCTTCCTCAAAATTAGAGTTTACCGAAGTATTCTGATTATGTTGTCTCATAATGATTTAACCTCCTTTTATGTGTGTATTTTTGTTCTTATGATTATGAACCTTCTCAAGTTGATTATACAATTTTACAATGGTTCTGTTGATTTTCACAATATCAAGACTTTTCTTAAACTCTTTAAGGGTTGGGGGTATAAGGAAAAATTGTGTAAGGTGTGGTATAATAAAAAGGGTGTGTAACAAAAATTTGTAAAAGATTTAATAAAGGAGGACGGAGATGAGGAGGAGAAGTGGAGAAAATACATCTTCAAAGGAGCATATAGAGGCATTGGCGAGAGAATATCTTGAGAGGATGCAGCGAGGGGAGAATATAACGATAATATCGATATTAGAGGAATTACTTAACGCATTTATGGTAGCATAGAGGGATTTATATTTATCGTCAGTGAGGAATAATCAAGCGAACGGATTTTATAAGAGGGGATTAACATTAACCATGGGGGACCTGAATTTAAAAGTTCCGAGGGTAAGATATGGTAACACATTCAGGCCATCATTATTACCGGAGAAATGGAAGCGAGTAGACAAAGATTACGAGAATTTATTAGTTGCCCTATTAGCGAATGGATATACCAGGGCGAGGATAAAGAATACATTAGAGGGATTAAATTTACCATACAGTGAGGAGAGCATAGAAGATCTTGTGAATTTAATATATGACCACTTACAATTTTACAAAGATAGCACGTTAGAGGAGGAGATGTTTGCAGTATTCATAGATGCCTATCATGGCAAGTTACGGGATGAAGAGGGGAAAGTAAAAGATATAAGCATTTATGTAAGTGTAGGGATAAACATGGAGGGGCATAAGACCATAATAGGATGGTGGGTAAAGAGGGGTCGAGAGAACAAGGCATTTTGGGCAGAAGTATTACAGGACATAGTATCAAGGGGATTAAGCAGAGTAGGTATATTTGTCACCGATGACTTTTCAGGTCTTCGTGGCATATTACGTCAATATTTTCCTTTATCCGACCATCAGCTTTGTTTTGTACATTTACAGAGGAATTTAAGGAGAGAATTTGGAGAAACATACAAAGAGATAAAGGTAGAATTAAAGAAAATAAAAGACAGTTACACGAAGGAGGAAGCAGAAGGATACTGGAGCAGGTTAATAGAGATAGTAAGGAAAATAAAACCCAAAAGAGCAAAAGAACTTGAAGAGAAGAAAGATAATTACCTTGCCTTTACGCAGTATCCTGAAGAGATAAGGAAATACATCTATACAACCAACACAGTGGAGAGTATAAATTCAGGGCTTGAATTAATGAGAATGGAACTTGGAGGATATTTTCCGTCAATAAAATCATTGGAAGTCAATTTATTTATACAGCTAAGCAATTTAAATGACAGATGGATGAGGAAACCAATAGGAGTAATAAGAGGGAATCTTTACAGAATACATCAATTGATGAATATTAAATTTGGAGCTCAAGATTATGCTCTTGACCGTTCGGATGATTGATTACACAATTTTTGGGGTAAGTCTCTCTATTTATTACCCTGTTGTGAATGTTCAAAAGTTTGATGATGTATTTCCTTGAATAACCTGTTAGTTCTTGAAAGTCATTTAATATAAGTGTCTTCTCTTTCCTGGTGGTTTTTTTATACCTTTTCTGGTTGGCCTTTATTCTTTTATTATGGATTTCTTTTGTTTTGCTTTAAGATTTTGATAGGGGATTTTTATATTCATAGGGAGATCCTCCTTTTTTAGGGTATAAAAGGATACACCATCCTGGGAGCTCCCTCCTTCTGTTTTTGAAATTCTTATCTTACCTGAATTCTCGTTGTCTTTATTTTGAGGAAACATCACACCCTTCGGTGCAATTATTTTTGAGGAATAGCGACCTCTTGACTTTTCCGACATTTGCCTTAAAATTATAAAGTTAGCAGAGAGAAAGAACGGGGGAATATTCGCATATGGATAATGCTAAACTAATAAATTTATTGTTAAAATATAAAGCCATTAAACCTGAACAGGCAAAAAAGGCTCTTGAATTATCCAGACAGAGTGGTAAAGATGTGTTACAATCGCTCATCGACCTCGGGTTTATTTCTGAAGAAAGACTCCTTAGAATACTCTCTCAGCTGTTCCATGTTCAGATTGCAGAGTTTCCAGAAGGTGACCTCCCGGAGGAATTGATTAAAACCATACCACCGGATATAGCCAGAAAATATCAGGTTTTCCCGTACAAAAAGAAGGGGAAAATGCTTGTAGTCGCCACATCTGACCCCACGAACGTTGAACTTATAGATAATCTCGCATTCCTTACAGGATACCGGATAAGTCTTGCCATTACGACAGAGAAGAAGATTAACCAGCTGATTAACAAATACTATGGGGAAGAGAGCAAAGCAGCAGAGGCGCTTAAAGAGGCTGAAGAGGAGGGAGAGGCCGAAGTTGTTGAGGAAAAAGAAGAGGCCACAGAAGCCGAACTACAGGTTGCAAAAGAAGCACCTGTTGTAAAATATGTAAACGCCCTCCTTGTTGATGCTGTGAGACAACATGCAAGTGATATTCATATAGAGCCTTTTGAAAAATTTATAAGAGTACGATTCAGGATTGATGGTACATTACACGAACTTCCTCGCCCTCCGCTTAAATGGAAACATGGTATTGTTGCCAGGGTAAAAATACTTGCAAGACTTGACATTGCAGAAAGAAGACTTCCACAGGATGGTCATATCAAATTAAAGGTTAAAGAGGGCGGGAAGGAAAGAGTAATAGACTTCCGTGTTTCAACCCTCCCTGTAAAACACGGTGAAAAAGTTGTATTGAGAATTCTTGATAAATCAAATCTTACTTTAGACCTTGAAAAATTAGGGTTCGAAAAAGAGGCGCTTGAAAAATTTATGTACGCCATATCCCGTCCGTACGGTATAGTGCTTGTTACAGGACCAACTGGCTCAGGTAAAACGACAACTCTGTATTCGGCTTTAAGTATTTTAAACAAACCCGACGTTAATATTATGACTGCTGAAGACCCTGTTGAATATGATTTCCCGGGCCTTAATCAGGTACAAATTAGAGAGGAAATCGGTCTTACATTCGCAGCAGCCCTGCGCTCATTTCTGCGTCAGGACCCTGATATCATAATGGTAGGAGAAATCAGAGACGAGGAAACGGCTTCCATTGCAGTGAAAGCAGCCTTAACCGGTCACCTTGTTCTCTCCACACTCCATACTAACGACGCACCAAGTACAATTACACGTTTAATTGACATGGGTATTCCTCCATACCTCGTCGCAGACTCCCTTGTGCTTATTCAGGCACAGAGACTTGTAAGAAGGCTGTGCCCCAAGTGTAAAAAACCATATAAACCTACTGTAGAAGAGTTACGGGCAGTAGGACTTGAACCGCAGGATATAGAAGGAAAAACTGTATATAAAAAGGGTGATGGGTGTGAGGTATGTAGAGGTAGTGGATACAAAGGTAGAGAAGGAATATACGAGGTAATGCTTATTACACCAGAAATACGGGAGATGATTCTCAACAAAAGACCCATTGCAGAAATAAGAGAGAAAGCAAGAGAACAGGGGATGTTAACACTTAGAGAGGCTGCCATGCTTAAATTCTTAAGAGGTATTACCTCCTTGGAAGAGGTAATAGCAAGAACAATGGAGGGATAATATGCTAAATTTTACGATAAAGGAACTTCTTGAAGAGATGGTTATGAAGAAGGCTACAGACCTGCATCTTGTGGCAGGCGCCCCCCCGGTATACAGAATAGATAAAAAACTCATACCAGCCCAGCAATATAAGTTCCTAATGCCCAATGACGTAAAACAGCTCGTTTATTCCCTCCTCACTGATACTCAGAGAAAAAGACTTGAAGAAGAACTTGAACTTGACTTTGCAATTTCAATTGAAGGTCTCTCAAGATTCAGGGCCAATGCCTTTTTCCAGAGGGGTTCCGTTGCAATAGCTATAAGGAGAATTCCATTCCAGATTCCCCCTCTTGAAAAATTGGGACTTCCTCCAATTATTCATTCTCTTATTGAAAAGGATAAAGGTCTTATTCTTGTTACAGGTCCCACTGGAAGTGGTAAATCCACAACTCTTGCTGCCATGATAGACAGAATAAACTCAACAAGAGCAGAACACATTGTCACACTTGAGGACCCAATAGAATATCTTCATAGAAACAAGAAATCCATTATTGCCCAGAGAGAGGTGGGGCAGGATACACATAGTTTTGCAAGGGCATTAAAATACGTACTCCGTCAGGACCCGGATATTATAATGGTGGGTGAGATGAGAGACCTTGAAACCATTGAGGCGGCACTTGTTGCTGCTGAGACAGGACATCTTGTGATGGCTACTCTGCATACAAGTAGTGCCATAGAATCGGTTAACAGAATTATTGACGTATTTCCACCACATCAGCAGGGACAGGTGAGGGTTCAACTTGCTGGAGTTTTAGAAGCGGTTATTACCCAGAAACTTCTCACTCATGCAAAGGGGAAAGGAATGGTGCTGGCAAGCGAAGTGCTTGTTGCCACTCCCGCCATTCAAACGGTTATAAGGGAAAGTAGAACTCATGAGGCATACGGAATAATGCAGGCGAGCCAGGCCTTTGGTATGCAAACCATGAATATGTCACTTGCCGACCTTTATAGGAAAGGACAGATTTCTCTGCAAACCGCACTCCTTGTATCACCTCGTCCTGACGAACTTAAGAGGATGATAAGCAAACAGGGAGGAGCGAAAAGATAAACTTGATATAAAAAGGAGGGTTTTATGCCTGTTTTTGAATGGACAGCAAAAGATGCATCGGGTAGATTAAGAAGTGGGAAAATAAAGGCAAGAGACCTAACCGATGCATCCAAAAAGGTTCAGGCAAGGGGATTGACAGATGTCAGCGTGAGAGAAGCCTCTTCTAAAAAAGGCGGTTTATTTAAACGTGTGAGCACAAGAGACCTTGCTATTTTTTCAAGACAATTTGCTGTAATGATTGAAGCAGGTATTCCTATAGTTCAGGCTCTTGAAATCCTTGGAGAACAGACACAAAATGGATATTTCTCATCAGTAATATCTGAAGTGCGTGAAATGGTTGAAACAGGTAAAACCCTTGCAGAATCCATGGAAAAATACCCAAAAGCATTTCCCACACTACTTACACAAATGGTTGCAGTGGGTGAGACCGGTGGTGCACTCGCGGAAACGCTAAAGGAAGTAGCAAGTTACTATGAAAAAATGGACTCTCTTAAACGTAAAATTAAGTCTGCAATGATGTATCCTATGATCGTCCTCGTAATTACTGTTCTTATTGTAGGTGGTCTTTTAATATTTGTGGTTCCACAGTTCGCCAGTATTTACGCGGATATGGGAGCACAACTCCCCGGTCCAACCCTCATCGTTATTAAATTATCCAACATTCTCATACACAACATACTCTGGGTTTTGATAGGTACCGTGGTTTTGATTGTACTTTTCAAACGATTCCTGAGTTCAAAGAAAGGACGAGCACTGTGGGATTCATTTATTCTTCGAGTTATTATCTTCGGGCCACTTGTTCAAAAATCTTCAATCGCCCGTTTCTCGAGAACACTCTCCATTCTCCTTACAAGCGGTGTACCTATTTTGCAGAGTCTTGAAATTACCGCAAAGGCATCCGGTAACTACGTAATAGCACAGGCAGTTATGAAAGCAAGAGAGAGAATCGGAGAAGGTAAAACAATCGGAGGTCCCCTGAGAGAAACCGGTATATTCCCCCCACTTGTAGTGCACCTTGTCACAGTGGGTGAACAAACAGGTAGGCTTTCGGAGATGTTGGACAGGATTGCAACATTCTATGAAGAAGAAGTAGATGCTGCTGTTGAGGGATTATCCTCAATCATAGAGCCAATAATGCTGGTATTTATTGGTGCTATAGTTGGAGGAATACTTATAGCACTTTATCTCCCTATTTTCAAACTGGGAGCAACCATCAAGTAAATTGCAGAGAATAGATTCACAGAGAGCCAGAGAGCTCTTTTTTGTGGAGCTCGTTGGCTCTCTTTCAATTTTATTTATATGGTTTATCAGCCTTTACTTTCTGAAAGATACGCCTTTCTACAGGACTTATATTCGCATCTTATCTTATACATTTCTTGTTTATGTATCTTTCAACATACTTCTTGAGGAGATTCTGGCAAGGTTTATAAACCGCACAGTACTCCTCATTATCAATATTTTCGTCCTTACATTTATACTGGAAGGCGTTTCCATTGCCACCGGCATACCCTTTAATAGGCTTAACTACCTCATGATTCTACCGGTAGTCCTTTCAGCCTATTTTTTAGGACTTGCTGCAGGGATTTTATTCTCCATAATGAGCATTGCCATATTCGCCCTATCTCACATCTATATACTTCACCTCTCTCATGCAATGCAGGATATTGCTTTCTACTCCTCGATTTACTTTTTCACAGACCTCATGCTGATTTCAATAGCAGTTTATATGAGAGAAAACATACAGAGTACTCGGGCAAAACTTAGGAAAGCAGAGATTTCCAAAGAGAGAATCCTTGAAAGTATTCCCTCAGGCGTTCTTGTTCTTGATGAGAACAATACCCCCATTTACACGAACCCGCATGCCTTAAAAATCATGACTCAGGAAGAACTTAACGCATTTGTAGAAAAACTCTCCCCGCAGGAGACTGAGACACGAAAAGAGATACAACTTGGCAACAAAATTATAGGTTATTCTGTAAGAACACTTCCTGACAATGAAAAAATCATCATCTTTCAGGATGTAACTTCAATAAAAAAACTGGAAAAAGAACGCGAATTAAATAAAAAACTCATTGCTCTTGGGGAGATGTCTGCCCAACTGGCACATGAACTGCGTAATCCGTTAACCTCAATAATTACAGCGACCGAACTTTTAAAAGAAGAAGGGACAAATAAGAATATGCTTATGGAAAAGATAATAGAGGGCTCTGAAAGATTAAACAGATTGATAACCGAATTTCTATCTTTTACAAAAATAACTGGAGCAAAAAAAAACCGGGTAAACCTCAGCAAAATCGTGAAAGAAACGACAGACAGATTTGCGTGGCAATATAAAGACATCCATATAATTCACAATATTCAGGAAGACGTCTATATTCCAGGTGACCCGGGGCTGCTCGTTTCAGTAATTGAAAATCTCCTGCAAAACGCAGTAGAAGCACTCTATGAAAGCGAGGTGAAAAAAATTGAAGTGACCCTTTCCATAAGAGATGGCAAAGCGGTCCTTACTGTGAAAGATACCGGTGAGGGAATAGATAAAAATACTCTTGAACACATCTTTGACCCGTTCTTCACCACAAAAACCTATGGAACAGGGCTTGGTCTTTCCCTTGTAAGAAAAATCTTGTCCTACCATAACGCTGAGATTAAAATTAAAAGTGAGAAACAAAAAGGCACTGAATTTGAGATTATTTTTCCACTAAATAACAGGGAAAATGAAAAATAATTACAAGGTTCTTATAGTTGACGATGATAGGGCAATAGGTGATGTTCTATCAGAATACCTGCGTAAAAAAGGATTCACAGTATTTACAGAAACCGATCCACGAAAGGTTGAACACAAAGTAAAAACACTCCTGCCTGATATAGTAATGTTAGACGTTAGAATGCCACATATTGACGGAATGACCCTTCTTAAAACTATCAAGGAAGAGGAAATATACACCGTGATGATGACAGCCTATGCCACAATGGAAAACATCATAGAAGCATTCCGTGAGGGTGTGGACGATTATTTACTCAAACCATTTAAATTAAGAGACGTGGACATCATTTTAAAGAGAGCAATGAAAATCCTCAATCTTCGCTCGGCTTACCACAACCTGAAAGAGGAAATAGAGAAAATCCAGGAGGAACAAATAATTACTCAGAATGAAAGCATGATAAGAATCCTGCAGGATGCAAAAGAAGTGGCTTCACTTGACATAACTGTTATCATTTATGGTGAAAGTGGAACGGGAAAAGACCTTCTGGCGAGATTCATTCATCAACATTCTCGCAGAAAAGATGGACCATTTATACCTGTTAACCTCGGAGCAATACCTTCAGAAATTGCAGAAAGTGAACTTTTTGGGCATAAGAAGGGTGCCTTTACAGGGGCAGTTGAAAACAGAGAAGGTCTTTTTAAAGCAGCAGAAGGAGGCACTATTTTTTTAGATGAAATTGGAGAAGCAAGTCCCAATCTTCAGGTAAAACTCTTAAGAGCCATTGAAACAAAAAGAATACTTCCACTGGGCTCAACGCAGGAGGTACCGGTTGACGTTCGGATAATCGCAGCAACCAACAAGAACCTTGAAGAAGAGGTGAAAAAAGGGAATTTCAGGGAAGACCTTTACTTCAGGTTAAACACTGTTCCATTCCGTCTCCCACCTCTTAGAGAGAGAAAGGAGGATATTCCTCTTCTTGTGGAGTATTTCATAAAACGTGCTGCCATAACACATGGCGTTAAAGAGAAAAAAATCAGCAAAGATGCCCTATACCTCCTTGAAAACTATAACTGGCCCGGTAATATTAGAGAACTTCGGTATGTTATTGAGCGCGCCCTCATTCTTTCCAAAAAGGACACAATCACAGCAGAAGATATTATTCTAAACCCCGTTGAAAAAAGTGCCCGCACTGAACGACCTGTGACATTTGAAATTAAACCTTTAACAGAAATGGAAAAAGAACTTATAAGAAGGGCACTTTCTGTGTATAAGAACAAAAAAGAGGCGGCACGGGTTCTTGGTATTGACCCTTCAACGCTTTACAGAAAAATGAAAAAATACGGGATAAAGGAGGAGTAAATGAAAATAATGGTAACAGGCGGAGCAGGGTTTATAGGCTCCCATGTTGTTGATGAATATATCAAGGAAGGACACGAGGTTCTTGTTATTGATAACCTTAATTCCGGAAGAAGGGAACACATTAACAAAAAGGCACTTTTTTTTGAAGTAGATATACGGGATAGTGACGCACTGGAAAAGGTCTTCCGTGATTTCAGACCTGATGTAATAAATCATCATGCTGCGCAGATAAGCGTGGTGTATTCCATGAAAAATCCGGAACTCGACATAGACATCAACATAAAAGGCACTCTCAACCTCATAGAACTTGCAGGTAAATACAATGTGAGGAAGTTTATTTTTGCCTCAACAGGAGGCGCACTATATGGTGAACCTCAAGGACTACCGTGCACAGAAGAACACCCAATACTCCCTCTTGCACCATATGGAATAGACAAAGCAACAGCCGAGCACTATATACGAGTATATGCCGATATTTTTGGCTACAATTATGTTATTTTACGATACGCAAACGTTTACGGTCCACGACAGGACCCCTTTGGTGAAGCAGGAGTTGTTGCGATTTTTACAATGCGCATGCTGAAAAACCAGAACTGTACAATATTTGGAGACGGGAATCAAAGCAGAGATTTTGTTTTTGTTGAAGATGTGGCAAACGCAAATCTTATGGCGCTCCACTATGAACCACAAGAAGACATCCTTCCTGTGTTTAATATAGCCACATCTGTACCAACAACTGTAAATGAGATTTTCAAAACCCTCAAAGAACTTGTTTCATACGATAAAGACCCGGTTTATGAAAAGAAGAGGGAAGGAGAGGTTTACAGAATATACCTGTCCTATGAAAAAGCCAGAAAGTATCTTGGATGGTCACCACGATTTTCAATAAAAGAAGGACTTAAGATGACAGTTGAATGGTTTAAAGGAGGAGTATAATGCATATACTTCTACTTTTTGCAATGATTATAGGGTCAGGAAATGATAACATTTCGGGTTACTATCTATCTGGAGAAACATACCCGGGAGGAGTTGTAGAGGCCTATGAAAAGGCTTCGAAAAAACCCGAAAATGATATTGTAGTAACTCTGGATTTACCTCTATATGTATTTGGGGAGTTACTTGATGAAAGCATGTACGAGATTGAGGACAAAATACTTTATGATAGTCTGACAGTATTTCTCAAAGAGATATTATCTATGAACCGTCGCTACAAGTACACCAAGTGCAGACGTGCAAAAGAAAGCGCCCTTTTACTTGATGCATACCTGAAAGTTCCTCTATATTTCTTAACAGGTGATAATACACTATTACAGCGGAAAGAAATAAAAGAAGAGGTAGAACTCATAAAAAATGCCAGCGAAATAGCCACCTCTCCTATATTTAAAATCAAAGAGGACTACTCACAGTACAAACCACGTTCCCATTACACGAGAACTAAAAGGATGAGAAACTACTTCAGAGCAATGATGTACTTAGGAAGAATGGGCTTTTTCCCTTTATCCACAGAAGCACCAGATTTGCAGAGCCAGAATATGGGGGCTGCTATTATCCTTTCAAAAATCATAACCCAAAACCCCAGAATAAGGTCAAAATACAGGTTTATATCAGGAATTATAAACTCAATAGTCGGGAAAAGCGATGATTATACACCCCTGGAGTTTTTAAAAATAGTAAAAGGCTATAATGTTATTCCAGATAATGCCATTTGCTCTGAAGAATTTGACTCAAAAATCATAGAGGGACTTAAAGAAGAAAAAAAGCCTGGAATATTTTCAACCCTTGTGCGGGATACTGATACACCTCTGGTAAGCCAGATAGCCATAAAACTCTTCGGACAGAGATGGATTTTAGACTCTTACGTATTCCAGAATCTTGTGTATGATAAAGTCGGAACAAAGAGCAAGCCAAGGCTCCTACCGCGTGGACTTGACCTCCAGGCAGTACTTGGCTCAGAAAGAGCGATGGATATTCTGATAGACGAATATAAGGAAGACCGATATAAAAATTACCTATCTCAAATGGAATCTCTTCAACGACTCATTCAGGAAAAAGGTGATTCCATTTTCGACCTTTCACTTTACCATATGCTCCTTGGAATAGAGAGAAATTATATCAAAGCAAGGAAAAATTCTCCCATATTTACTTATGATGAAAAAAAATATGAAGACAAAAAACTCATAACAAACCTCGGGACATGGGCACTTCTCAAACATTCCACTCTACTTTACGGGAAACAGAGTTACACAGTGGGTATAACATCAGTTGGTCCTGGCTTGGAGAAAAAAACTCTCACCCTTGTTGAACCATACCCTGATATCATTGGAGACATACGTTCCCTCAATGCCAAACTTATGAAACTCGCAAAAAATCTTGATGTCTACGAAAATATAAAGGAACTGGACAATCTTCTAACTCTTATGCTAAAGATAGCGCTAATGGAGGAAAATGGTATACCATCACAAAAAGCGATGAATGAACTCAGGTTCTTTTTAAAACACAATAATCTTCTACGCAAAGAAGACAAGAATCTCGATGTTCCCCTTAAAGTAGCGGATGTTCATACTGACCCCAATTCAAAGAAAGTCCTGGAAGTCGCAACAGGCTTTCCATTTAGGATAACATACATCCTCACAGATGGCAGAAAAGCAGATGGTTTCATAATGTCATACTACGAATTCTCAAACAGCATGGAAAATAGATTAAGTGATAGAGAATGGGAAAAACTCTTAAAGGAAAAAAAGATTGCTCCCCCTGTCTGGATAAAAAAACTATTTATTAAAAAAGTACCTCAGAGTAGGGATTTTTGACTTTTGCTTGCCAGTTAACCCAATTGGTAATATAATAGAATATCAACAAAAGGAGGTAGAAAATGAAAAAACTATTTATGATTGCTGGGGTATTACTTCTTGTTTTATCCTGCCAGGAGTTAAATGTCACCACACTAACAATCGATGGAGCTGTTTTTTATCAGGAAACCACCGGAAAATTGAGCGGGGCATACGGAGTATTTGTAGTTGCGAAAGCAAATATAGACGCTTACGATAGAAATGCCCTACCGGAAGTTGCGCCACCTGTATCTGACACCACTTCAACATTTCCACGCCTTGACATACCGTCATTTCTTACACCTCTGAATAATGCAACGGTTAAAGTGAACGACGAAATACTCAGTGAAGCATACGATGGGCAGTATCAGGGAAGTCTTAACAATATAACACCGCAGGATACGGTGGATATCCTTGTCGCCACCCAGGAAGGAGATACCGGTAAAGCAACCATGATAATACCAGGGAATTTTTCTTTGAATATCCACGACACAGCCTTTGTATACGATTCGATCTCCTCTTTAGACCTTTCATGGACACACAGCGAAAATGCCAGTTCCTACCTTGTTATTGTGTATAGGGTTGACTCAGCAGGCCAATCACCATCTCTTATTATGAAAGAAACCACCCAGGACACTACTTATTCTATTTCTAAAGACAACCTTGAAAAAGGTCAATATCTCATACAGGTAGCCTCTGTCTACGGGAGGCTAAACGCCTCCATGCCTCAGTCAGGCGCCATGATAGGGGTATTAGGGCAGGTAGCCACACTATTTATTAAAAAACCTGTTCTTATAACCTTAAATTAATCAAACCATGGACTTTGAAAAGGTCCTTCGCAGAATAGATAACGTAAGATGGGAAATACCAGAGAACTTTGATAGCAGGATGCGTGTTCCTGCAAGGCTTATTGCCTCAAAAGAGATGCTCCCTGCCATTATTAACGACAATGCCCTTTCTCAACTCGTCAATGTAGCAATGCTACCTGGCATTTTGAAATACTCCCTTGCGATGCCTGATATTCACTGGGGATACGGCTTTCCTATTGGCGGTGTCGCTGCTTTTGATTACGAGACCGGTATTATCTCTCCAGGTGGAGTGGGGTACGATATTAACTGTGGAGTTCGTATAATAAGAACCAACCTCAATGTTGGGGATGTAAAGCCTTATCTTGAGAAACTTACAAATACCATCTTTAAAAATGTGCCCTGCGGAGTGGGTAGTAAAGGCAAAATACGCGTGTCCAAAAGAGAATTAGAGGAACTCGTCGTGAAAGGTTCAAGGTGGGCTGTTGATAAGGGATTTGGTTTTAAAGAGGATATAGAACGTACAGAAGAATATGGCAGACTTGATGGTGCAAATCCAGACTTTGTATCTCAAAGGGCAATTGAAAGGGGAATGCCACAACTTGGATCACTCGGTGCTGGCAATCACTTCCTTGAAATACAGAGAGTAGCAGAAGTTTATGATGAAAAACTTGCAAATGCTTTTGGTCTAAAAAAGGATACCGTTACCGTAATGATACATACAGGTTCACGAGGTTTTGGACATCAGATATGTGACGACTATATCAAAGTCATTATAAGGTCGATGAGTAAATATGGGATAAATGTGCCAGATAGACAACTTGCCTCAGTTCCAATAAAATCCGAGGAAGGAAAAAGGTATTTTGGTGCAATGGCTGCTGCTGCAAATTTTGCGTGGAATAACAGGCAATTAATAACTTACTGGGTAAGAGAGAGCTTCGAAAAGGTCTTTGGTCAAAGCGCAGAGGAACTCGGAATGCATCTTGTTTACGATGTGGCCCACAACATAGCCAAAATAGAGGAACACTCAGTGAACGGAAAGAAGATGAAAGTAGTTGTACATAGAAAAGGAGCCACAAGGGCTTTCCCTAAGGGGCATCCACTTCTTCCTGAGATTTATAAGCATACGGGACAACCCGTTCTTCTCCCGGGTGACATGGGAAGCATGTCATTTATCCTTGTGGGAACGCACAGAGCCATGGAAGAAACCTTTGGCAGTTCAGCACACGGGGCAGGAAGAGTGCTTTCAAGAAAAAAGGCCAAAAAAGTTACTCAGGGAAGAAATATCTTCAGGGAACTTAAAGAAAGGGGAATATTGCTTAAAGCCGCTTCAGTTGAAACTGCAAGAGAAGAAGTGCCGGATGCTTATAAGGATGTAGAAATGGTTGCAAATACGATGGAGATGGGAGGTCTTGCTAAAAAAGTTGTGAAACTCGTTCCACTCGCAGTAATTAAAGGCTAAAATTAATGCCCCTTCGAATTGTCTTATCTATTCTACTTTTGTTGCTTCTTTTAAATCTGCCCTTCATAGATATCAAAGAGTACAGAAAGGGACTTTACCTCTACCATAACAAAGAGGGAGAGATATTTATTCAACGTCACCCAGAACTCAAAAAAGTCCTTCACCTAACCCGTAACAAAAAACTCAAGCCTCTACTTCTCGTTACCTCCACACCCTCTAAGTACAACCTTAAAAATTTTGCATTTATTTTTGTGACAACTGAGAAAGGCCAAAACACTTACAATCTCCTATCTCATATTCCCACCCATGCCAGAATAGGAGACACTTTGTATTTTAAGGAGAAAATACGATTTGTTGACAGAAACGGAACTTTAATTCCCAGACTCCCCATACAAAAACGTCACAACTTTGTTTATGTAGAGGTCGGGGATAAACGTTACAGAATAGATATAAAGGGAGTTGATAAGGAAGTTTACGTAATAGATACGGTAAAGGAAATTGCCTCTTATCATGGAGCATTGAGAAGATATTTTGAAAGTCTTCCGTTTATAAGTTACGTAGAAGTTATACATTCTGGGAGAAAAACCTATAACTACTTTAAAGATTCTGTATCAGTCGGGAATATCAAACTACATCCTGTTTTATTTTATATCGGTAAAGATGTAAAAATTGAAAAAAGAACCAACTACTCAAACCCCAGGGGTTTATACCTTGCTTTCTCTGATACAGTTCTACCTGTAGCAATCACAGATATAAAAGTCCCTGCGGAAAAGAATGTAAAACCAGTTGCTTTTATTATTGGTAAAGATAAAATACCCTTTGCATATATTCAAAAAGGAAAAGCCATACTCGCTTCTCCTCAAATTGACGTGTTATCCCGTACATACCCATCCCTGTTCCATTCTATTATGGACTCTCTCCTAAGTTTAATAACCATTCCCAGGGTTTACTCTTTCAGCGAGAAACACTTTGTATATGAAGGTGAACCCCTCACACTTCACGTAATGTGTATTCCATTTTGCCAAAACTGCATGGTAAGACATGCAAATACAGACGAGGTCTGTCTTCAGGATACATCATTTTTGTATTCTTACACATTCACACCATCCTATAAGGATACACTTATTTTAGTGAAAGTAGACAGTAATATTGTCGATACCATTTTCGTTCACGTATTTCCAAGGAATAAACATCTCACATTTGGCGAGAAAGAGTTTATGGATTATATTAATGCAAATACCTATGCTATAAGAGGAGACATTATTTCCAGAGCACGAGACAGTACATTATTCTATTTTATTTTTCTTTTTCTCCTCATATTGACGTGGTTTTACGAAAAAAGAAAACAGAAAAAGGAATGATCTAAAGTCTATCAACCTTTATAACGTTAAGAGATTCATTAGAACCTTTTATCACGAGTCTACCCTTCTTAAACTTGAAATACTTATAGTATTGTCTGTTGTTCAATACATCAGCAAGGACCTCCTCAAGTCCATCTTCAAGCAAGAGAGCGCTACCTCCAGGTGTAGATTTTCTGAGCCTCCTTGCTATATCCACACCTTCCCCTATAACCTCCTTTGAATACTTGTCTTTCACTGTTTTTCCAACGGCAAGCCCTATGGCAACATCTATATCTGTTCCTTTTCTGTTCTTTATCCTCCCTATGCGGTAAAGAAGCGATAGGGCACATACAATGGCGCTTTTGAGCGTATTCTTATCATCCGGAAAGGTTACAACAATACCCCCCACCACGCTGTAATGATTCCCTCCAAACTCTTTTATCGTATTGATTATTGACATCATATAGGAGTTGATTATATCATCAAGTTCAGGTGTGTATTTTTTTCCATGAATACCGGAAAGGGCAATATCAAGCACTGCTGCCATCTCGAATCTACTTGTGCCGCCTGTGGTTGTGGTGGAGATTTTTTCCTTTACGTACTCCTCGTATTCTTCAGAAGAGAGAAAACTCGAAAGTTCCTTCTCCACATATTTGTTCATTATACTGGAAAAGATTCTGGGGGTCTGCTTTGGCATATGTTTCACTTTTTCCCAGGTGATTTCATCAGGTAAAGCAAAGATAGGATTTCTTACTTTTTTCTCGCAGCAGTATTTTGATACTCCCATAATGTAATGGAGATATGCAACATCACCGTAAAACCTGAATATCTTCCAGCCTATTTCCTTAATGTCCTCCTCAGAAATATACTTACTACCAAGCGCTTTATAAAACCCTGCTTTCTCAAGGACACTCTTTATATCAACACTATCACCATAATATGCCTTGAGGTTTTCTTCTGCACGCTTCAGCATTTCTCTTAAATCCTCCTTTGAAGGAGGATTCTTGGATACTTTCAATAGTTCTGCTGGCTCAAGATGCTGAAACACGTCAAAGTACGTTTTTATATACTGCTTTATCACAGAACCGTGCTGTGGGCATATGGTCTTTACATCAAGTTCTTTCAATTTCAAAATCGTACTCCTTAATGCTTCCCGTGAACCAAAATAGACAGTGGCAAAGTTAATCGCACGTCCTATATAGTCAGCATCTGCAAACAGTTCAAAATCCACCGAAAATGCCCCAAAAAGGTCAGATGAAAAGAGAGTCCCTGTGTTAATATCGAATAGCATCATGCTACCTGCTGCATGTACATATGGGGTCTGAATAACCTTCAGGTTCCTGCTGCTACCCAGCACTATGATGTCTCCATCCTTTACAGGAATCATCTTGAGACCAGTGCCATAATACGGTAAAAAACTGATACTCCTGCTTGTTGCAATTATAGCAGCATTTGGATGAATATGCTTCTCCCACAAAGGCAGTGACCCGCATACATCAGGGTCCTTGTGGGAACAGACAAGAAATTTAATTCTCTCCGTTTTCCCTTCAAGTACATCCTTTACTTTTTTAAAGATAATCTTGAAAAGTTGAGGTGCTGCAGGACCGGGGTCAACAAGCATGGCATCCTTCTCGGATACAATAAGGTAAGGGTTATTGGAAAAGCCTGCATCAAAATCGGCAAACCCCACCCAGTATATTCCCTTTTCCACCTCCACAGCCTTAAATGCAGTTTGCTTTATCTGTTCCTTTTGATAGTCATCCATTGCCATCTTTTAATTTAAAGAGTCTATCCCTTGCAAAAATTGAAACAGTGGAAGAAGGACACGTTAATATACTCTCTCTGTAAAATTTCATGGACCTTTTGACGTCCTTGTCTTTTAGATATTCTCCCATAAAATACGCTGCCCAGCAACGTTGTGGTCTCTCTTTCATCATGCCATATATCTCTTTAGCCTTATCAAAACGCCCCTTTCTCATGTTACATATAATCACAAGGACATTCAATCTATCATCCTCCAGAGCGTGCCCTGAACAACTTCCTGTATAGTTTTCAATGATTTGTTTTTCTATAAGAGGCCTCTTTGCACTATCTGTATCCATTAAAATATCTTTTATGTACAGCGCTTCTGTATAACTTACAGAATAGGGACTCTGGGATTCTGTATATGATAATATAACTGAGTCAAGGGATTGCCACCTATCTTTGTATTTTAAAAGAATACTGTCAAGAGGTAGCGTTACAAGAAGTGCAATCAATATCATAATCCAAGTTCTTCACTTATTTCCTGCATGGCTGAAAGTGATATGCTGAGGAACTCGTCAAGGCTTATACCTACCTCCTCTATACTTTTCATCTGCTCTCTATTTGCTCCCTGTGCAAATCTCTTTTCCTTAAACCTTCTCTTCAAGAAACGGAGGTCCAGTCCTTTCAGGCTTTTCGAAGGATGCATAAGTGCGCATGCAACAATAAAACCCGTTACAGGGTCTGCAGCGTATATGCACTTTTCCATAATGGTCTCCCTATCCTTCTTACCACAATGAGAGAGAACAGCGTCAAGAATTTCTTTATCGTTTACTCCTTCCTTCTTTAATATATCCACAGAAACAATCCCATGTTTTTCAGGTTTATTATAGGTCTGTTCATAATCAATATCGTGCAGTATACCGGCGATTTCCCACTTATCCTTATCTCCTCCAAACCTCTCTGCAAGGTGCCTCATCACCCTGCCTGTTGCTATCATGTGTTTAACAAGATTACCTTTCTTTACATACTTTTTAACAAGTGAAATAGCCTCTTCCCTTGTCATATTCTAAACCTCAAAAGTTCAAATATACACCCGTTGAGAGATATGCATCGTACCTTACAGGGTTTGAATCATTCTCATCGTACAGATACCTCGGGAAAATCTTCCCTATCTCTCCATACCAGGACACAGAGGAGAACTGCATCTTAAACCCCAGACCTATTGAGAGGAGGTAACCTTTATAATTAAGTTTTAGGGTGTCTGTGCGAAAAATGGTATCTCCCACTTCTCTTTCAACTGTACCTGTGAAATTATACGAATAAAGATTGTTGGAAATAAATACGGTCGTCATGGAAGGAAGAAGCACATCTGTGCTTTTTGTTTCAAGAAGTATCTTCTGAAATACAACTCTTGCCCCTTTGAGGTCTCCCTCTACCACCTTCCTGGGAGTCAGGTTAAGTGTTGTATAAGAACCTCCCAGAGTCATAATTGACTTTTTATCAAGGAAGAAATTCTTTCCAATATAGAAACCTGCTCCCAGCACTTCATTATCTTCAGTACTCCACTGGTCACCAAGCCGCAAACCCGCATAAAAATCTTTGTTGTATAGTGCAATATCAGACCCCATAGGCACAATTAGATATGCCATATCTGTCCCAACACTGAGTCTTAATCTTGAACTCTGTCCTAAAGGAACAGGAGATGGCGAGAAGCCTACAGATATACTGGATGGATACTGCATCCTCTCACCTTCTCCATAACCATAATTATAAACAGCACCAGCACAACCTGCGAGGAATAGGAGTGGCACTAACAAAAAAGATACTTTCTTCATTTTCCTTACCTCCTATAGTTTTTCTATTATTTTAAGAATAAGACTGGAGAGTCTTGCCCCAGCGACATTGGCAATTTCAACAACTTCCTCATGTGTTGCCCCTTCTGTCTGTGACTTTCTGAGGGCATTTGTTATTATAGAGAATCCAACAACCCTGACACCCATGTGAACAGCAGCAATAACCTCTGGCACAGTTGACATACCAACTGCATCTCCACCTATGAGTCTTACAAAATTATATTCCGCAGGTGTCTCAAGTGATGGACCCTGTAATGCCACATAAACACCTTCTTTAATATGAATCCCTGACTCCTCAGCACATCTTCTGGCCAGATTGATTAGATCAGGGTCGTATGCCTTTGCCATAGAAGGAAATCTTGGACCAAATTCCTCCTCATTCCTGCCCCTCAAAGGATTATCTGGCAAAAGATTTATATGGTCAAGTATGAGCATTATATCACCTGCTTCAAAATAGGGATTCGTTCCACCTGCTGCATTTGTAACAATAAGTATTTTCATACCCAGTTTGTAGAGAACCCTTAAAGGATAAACCACTTCACTCAATGGATAACCTTCATAATAGTGGAACCTTCCCTTCATTATTGCCACTTTTTTCCCGGAGAGTTCACCAAAAACCAGTTTTCCCTCATGGCCTTCAACAGTTGAGACAGGAAAATGTGGAATTTTGCTATAAGGAATTTCTGCCTTTGTATTTACCACCTCTGCCACCCTTCCAAGACCAGAGCCTAA
This sequence comes from Caldifarciminota bacterium, assembly GCA_027038175.1. Classification (GTDB taxonomy): domain Bacteria; phylum Hydrothermota; class Hydrothermia; order UBA1063; family CAJXJZ01; genus CAJXJZ01. The sequence continues at coordinate 58,059 of JALVYB010000003.1, forward strand.
TATCATTCCTATTTCCACATCAAAAGCCCCATTTCCCCTGAGGTAGTTTACAGATTCTGTCACTTTATCTAAAAGTTCACTCATTCTCTTTTACCTCCCTCTCAATCACACGTAAAAAATACTCCAGTTCACCTTTAAAAGACTGGATAATTTCCCAGCGCTTCTTTTTGAGGCTCTTAATCTCTTCCTTTAACCTATCACGTTCAAGGACTGCTTCCTTTGTAGCAGAGAGGGCCTCTATTTTCGCCTTCTCCAGAATTACTGCTGCTTCCTTTTTTGCATTCTCCACGATGCTCTGAGCATTTTTTTGTGCCATGATAAGGGCTGATTTCAATTCCTGTTCCATCTCCTGAAACTCACTGAGCTTTTCCTCAAGTAGTTTTATCCTTACCTTAAGTTCACTGTTTTCCTGCAAAAGTTCCTGCATTTCATTGGCAATAGAATCAAGGTACGACTGTACCTGAGCAGGGTCATAACCCTTAAACTTTATTCTAAATGTACTATTGCGAATATCTACCGGTTTCATTGACATAAATACGCTCCTTTCAATTTTCTTAACTGATTTAGTATAAACTTACTACACCGAGTAGTCAATTATGCAGGCAAAATCAGGGAACTTAAACTGTTTGACCTTTTTATCAAGTTGCTTTATGATAAAAAAACTATGTTAAAAGCGTTATTCGCACCCTCAGGAGAGGACTGGAAAAAACTTGAATCCCTTTACGAAGAAACCTTAAAAACAGGTGAACCCGCAGTAAGCGTGTATGTGGATAAAAATAAGGAAGGGACATTTTTGAAAGCGCTTGTTGCTGCCCAGGATTGGGCAGGTCTTGTGGATACAGTTGCAGGAGCATTACACGAAAAGGGGTATAACCTTGAATACCTGAATTCTTTTAGTGTTAAAGAAGATAACAGGCTAATGGGCGTGGTCATTGCTCTCTCCGATGTATCACAAAAAGATATAAAAACAGTGGAGTACGACGCAACGATACTTAAAAACTTCATCAAGGAAATAGCCACAGGTGGGTATCGAATCAAAAAGGTAATGGTCCTCGGCTTTGAAAAACTTTTTATAATGCTTGAAATAGAAAGAGCCCTCAGAAAACTTGTAAGCAAAAAAGAACTTGATGAAATCATCGGTCAAAACGGAGAACTATTCTATTTTGTGGTATCACGCTCTGAAGCCTATTTGAAGGAAAGGACCCCTACTGCCCTTGCTAAAATCGTAGAATTTAATTATAGAGCCATCAAGAAACTGAGAGAGGTGGGAAGAGGGCTTAAAGTTTTTGTTCATAATTTACGTACAAGAAAAGGAGAAAACTTAACGGGTGTTTCTGTAGCAGGTTTCGAAAGAGACATATCAATGGACGATGTTTTTGACGCTATAAGAACACTTTACCCTCATTTTGTGAGGATGTATGATAAGCAATTTACCACTGACGATGGTATCACGGTTATCAGAGTAGAATTTTTTAAAGAAGGTAAAAAACCTGTTAAAAAGAATGAACTTGAACTACTTAAAAACCACCTCGAATCAACCCTAAAGCATAAAAGACCAAGAACTCCTCTTAATATCAACTTAGGTCCGGAATTATTTGGGAGGGTTGTGATTCCCAAACTAATTGAAGAGGTGCAATCGAGTGGAGAGACACAGGTGTACATATTCCCATTTGAAAGAGATGAAAAAGGCAACATTCTTATGATGATCGGCGTTGTTGGGAAAAAGGACAGCAAAATAGATTACAGAAAAGCTCTCACAGAAGCCTTCAGCAAATCCGACAAATTCGAAATTCAGAACTTCCGGGCATCCTTAAGTCCAAGTACGAGTATAGAAATACAGATAATCACCGTAAAGGCACGTCTCTCATATTTTGAATCCGAAATAGAACTTTATACAGAACTTAAGAAACTCCTTGAAAGGTCTATCGGGCTTTTTAGAGACTTTGATGAAGGTATGAGGAAATTAGACAGAACAAGATTAAACCTCATTATGGAAAACTTTAAGGGAGCACAGATTTCTGAGCGTTTCATTAAATCTTACTACTATTCTCTCGACGTGTTCTACAGAATATCACAACCTGTGAATAACATTATTGAGGAAATACGGTTTGCACACGACCTTTTTGTAAACTACTTCAAGCACAACCAGAGGATTTCCATATTAGAGGGACATCAAAGGATATACATAAGCATTATTGGCAAAGAAAACGAAATAAATCTCCACAGAATACTCGATATGTTTACTCCATTCAACCCTACGTTTACACGTCTTGATATTTTTGGCGTGGTACTCTATACGTTTAACTTCCTTCTTAAAGATGAAGAAAAGAAAAAAGAATTGCAAAAGATGTATAAAACACTTGAAAAGGAGGTGAGAGGATGAAAATAACCCTCTCAGTAATCAAAGCAGATATAGGTGGTTATGTTGGGCATTCTTCCATGCATCCAAGACTTATGGAAATCGCCGAGGAAGAGTTAAAAAAAGCACAGGATAATGGTGTTATTATAGATTTCCACGTGCTGCGGGTTGGAGACGACCTGGAACTTATAATGACGCATAATAAAGGCACTGATTCAGAAGAAATCCATAAACTTGCATGGCACATCTTTGAGAAAGGGACGGAAGAAGCAAAGAAATTAAAACTGTATGGTGCAGGACAGGACCTTTTAAAGGATGCCTTTTCTGGTAATATTAAAGGGCTTGGCCCTGGAGTGGCTGAAATGGAGTTTGAGGAGAGGCCTTCTGAACCAATAATTATATTCATGGCAGACAAGACCTCTCCAGGCGCCTGGAACCTCCCTCTTTACCGCATATTTGGGGACCCTTTCAATACCGCAGGTCTTGTAATTGACCCCAAAATGCACGGAGGTTTTCGTTTTACAGTGTTAGATGTTTATGAGAATAAAAAGGTGGACTTTAACCTTCCTGAAGATACATACGATATGCTTGTGCTGATAGGTGCCATGGAACACTACATAATCAAGGAGGTATATAAGAGAGACAACAACGAAATAGCAGCAATAAGTTCTACTCAGAAACTCTCCATGATGGCAGGAAGGTACATAGGAAAAGACGACCCTGTGCTTATAGTAAGAGCACAATCAGGTTTCCCTGCAGTTGGCGAAATACTGGAACCTTTTGCCTTTCCACATCTTGTAGCAGGATGGATGCGTGGCTCGCACATGGGTCCCATGATGCCAGTACCGTTCCATGAAGCAAATCCTTCAAGATTCGATGGCCCTCCAAGAGTTATAGCCGCCGGGTTCCAGATTGCAAATGGTATGCTTATTGGACCAAGAGACCTGTTTGATGACCCTGCATTTGATGAGGCACGAAAAACAGCAAACATTATATCAGATTATCTTCGCAGACATGGACCATTCGAACCACACAGGTTACACTTAAAGGAAATGGAGTATACCACCTTACCCGAAGTGCTGGAAAAATTAAAAGATAGATTTCAGGAACTTTCCTGAGGGGGCAAAAGCCCCCTTATCCCATGAACGTTTTTCTTATTTTCCTCTTTAGTGGAATGCTCAGATTCAATAAGTTGTATGTTTCAGGTTCTCATTTTTTTAAATCCAGGGAAATCAAAAAAATACTCTCCATACGAAAAGGAACCCCATATAACCTTTTGTACCTCAGGAACAGAGAGAAGAGAATAATTGAGTTTTACAGGGGTTATGGTTTTTTTGACGCAAGGGTCTATGAGAAGAAGGTTGAATTTAAAAAAGACCGGGTTAATATAACTCTTGGGATTGATGAAGGCAAGAGATACCGAATAGACACAATTAAAATATCCCCCCGTAAGGTAGTAGAAGAAACAGGGATTTTAAAGCACAAAAACTACAGGAACAAACCATTTTCATACGATATTCTATCTGAGATAGAGGATTACATTCTTAAGTACTACTCAAATTCAGGCTATCCTTTTGTAACACTTCAGGATAGCATAATTCCTGATAAAATACGTAAAACCGTGGATATACAAATAGAAGTTAATACCCAAGATAAGTACTTCATTGACTCAATAATAGTACGAAAGAGGAAGGGAGTAAGAGAAAGTCTCGTTCGAAGAGTGCTTCTTATACGTAAGGGAGAACTCTTTTCAAGAGGAAAGATATTAAAGAGCCTTAGAGAAATTAATGCTCTTGGTATATACGAGGGAACAACCTATACCATCGAAAAGAGCAGTGATTCTACAGTTCACATTATCATTTCAGTTATACCGGCAAAGTCCCGCTTCATAAGACTTTCTGGAGGGTTCAATGTACCAGAAGAATTCAACGGAATAATAAGAATAGGACATGACAACATATTTGGCAATGCTCAGAAATTAACCCTTCAATACGAATTCCTGAGAAAAATAAAAATCCCATTAAGGAGACGGGTAGAGGTATACTATACAGAACCTTTATTTTTGAATACGCGGGTATCCATGCAGGTACATCCATTCTACGTAAGAGACTATGAAATCAACAATGAACTATACGGTTTTGATATATCATTATCCAGGAGAATCGGTGACAACTCAGTTATTCGCATGTTTACTGGCTGGAAAAACGTGACCTTTGGCAAAGAAGAGCAGGGTATTTCAAACTCAGCAATAATAACATACACAGCCAATAGAACAAACAACTTCTTTTTCCCAACCCGTGGTGTAAAATACACCATTAAATTACAGCAAACCGGGGGGCTATTAGGAGGTGATTATTCATTTCGTAGAGTTTATTTTTCACAATCTTTTTACCACAGCAAGGAAGGATATGTTCTTGCACTTCAGAGCAGTTTTATGTATCAGTGGCCTTTTGGCTCTTCATATTTTATCCCTCTTGATGAGAAATTTCGCATAGGAGGAGACGGTTCCCTCAGAGGTGTGCAAAGAGACTATATAATGACAGACGGAGGAATCTTATTAAATGCCGAGATTCGAAGAAAAATCACATCATGGTTTGGCATGACTATATTTGTGGATAACTTTTACGTGCTTACCGGTATACATGACTTCATTGAAACACCGGGACTGGGCTTGAGGTTCTACACACCTGCAGGTCCCATAAGGCTTGATTTTTCATCCCCCACTTTTAACCTCAAAGATGTTCACATAAACATAGCAATAGGTGAAATGTTCTGATGGAAATACTCCTTATACGACTTTCCTCTCTTGGAGACCTCGTTATAATGACCTCAGCCCTTGAATACCTCAAAGATAAAGGGAAAGTTACTCTCATCACGAAAAAGCAGTATTTTGGACTATTTGAAGAAGACCCCAGAGTAAATCAACTTTTGGACGAGAGCCAGGTTAATGACCTCAAAAAAACAACTTTTGACATAGCCTGCGACCTCCATGCGAAACCCAAAACATTGCTAATGCTATCAAAGATAAAGGCGAGAAAAAAGTGTGTTATAAACAAAAACTCCATTCAAAGGCGCCTTGCCGTCTGGTTTAATAAAAAAATCCCCGAAAAACCCCTCTACAGACTATATGTAGAGCCCTTTCACCAATACTTTACCCCAAAAACATATCCACTTCCTTCCCTTGTTGCTCACTTTGAAAAGCCCGAAGACCTCCCAGAAAGGTATGCAGTAATTTCACCTGGCGCCAGCCAGCCACAAAAGAGGTGGCCGCTTGAATACTATCTTGCAATCTCCAGCATGATTTACAAAAACTACGGACTTTTTTCCGTTTACATAGGCACTGAAGATTTTTCATTGCCACAAGAGGAATATATAGTAAACAGGATGGGAAAATTATCCCTGAAAACACTCATGAACATAATCAAATTTGCAAAATTCACTGTCTCAAATGACTCAGGACCTGCTCACATGTCAGCCGCCCTTTCTGTTCCTCTTTTTGTAATTTTTGGACCAACAGTGCCTGAATTTGGATTCAGACCAGTATCCAACGCCACGGTTGTTGTAATAGAGAGACGTGACCTCTCGTGCAGACCATGTTCACTACATGGAGAGAAAAAATGTAAATTCGGTGACTTAAGATGCCTCACCAAAATCCATCCTGATACTGTCTTTAGAGAGATAAAAAAAGTGGTTGATTCATGAGCATTTTACTTACTTCTTGCTGTGCCATAAAGGTGGGTATATAATTTCAAAGACATGGGGAGGGTTAGAGAACCACAAAAGGTATTACTTTTCTCAGGCATAATAACACAGAAGGATTATGCAGAAATTGCTGTGGAAATATTGAGAAATACATTTGGAGATATAGCACTTTCAACTCCTTACATTCCCTTTATTCACACTGATTATTATGAAAAGGAAATGGGCAAAGGTCTTCTGAGGAAATGGGTTGCCTTCTCAAAATTAATTTATCCCCACGAAATATCCGATATAAAACATATTACAAACCGTATTGAAGATGAATATAGTAATGAATCTGGTAGAGTGTTTAATCTTGACCCCGGCTATGTTTCCCTTCAAAACATGGTCCTTGTAACCACAAAAAGTTATTCCCATAGAATATATTTGATGAAGGGAATATATGGGGAGGTCACACTTATATACCGAAAAAAACAGGGGTTTTTACCTCTTGAATGGACGTATCTTGACTATAAAGAAAACATTGCTCTTGATTTCTTTAACAGAGCAAGGGACATACTAAAAGAAATGTTAAAAAAGGAGAAAAGCCATGCTCAAATCAATGAATGACCTTATTGAACTTGCAAGAAGCAAAGGCAAAAAAAGAATTGCTGTGGTTTATCCTGTATCAGAAGAGGTTATAAAAGGACTTAAGATGAGTGAGGAACTTGCCTATCCAGTATTATTCGGAGACACGAATAAGATAAAAGCAATTGCTGAAAAAGTAGAACTTAAAGATTTCGAAGCTTATCATGCTGAAACACCATGGGAAGCAGCCTATAAGGCTATTAGTTTCATAAGAGAAGGGAAGGCCGATTTCCTTATGAAGGGAAAAATATCCACTCCAGATTTCCTGCGTGCCGTGCTGGACAAAGAGCACGGGCTAAGGTCTGGTAAGTTACTTTCTCACATAGCCGTCCAGGAAGTTCCAGGCTATGAAAAACTTGTTTTTCTTACAGATGCCGGGATGAACATACGTCCAGACCTTAAAACAAAAACCGAGATTCTTAAAAACGCAATACAGGTATTGAATAACCTGGGATATAAAGAGATAAAAGCCGCGGGGCTCGCCTCAATTGAACAGGTTTCTGAAAATATGCCAGAGACCGTTGATTATGCTGTTCTTTCGAAGATGGCAGAAAGGGGCGTATTTGGTAAAGACTTTGTGTTCGACGGCCCTCTGGGGTTTGACATAGTGGCAAACAGAGAGGCTGCCATGATGAAGGGCATAAACTCGCCTGTAACAGAAGAAGCAGATATCTGGCTCTGTCCAGACGTTGCATCAGGGAACATTCTTTCAAAAGCCCTGATATACTTTGCTGGAGCAAAGGTTGGGGGTATAGTGGCAGGAGCAAAAGCACCTGTAATTTTGCTTTCCCGTTCGGACACACCTGATAGAAAACTCTATTCTATAGCATTCGGGATTGCTGCCCTTGGATAGATACACTATATATAAGTACGATACAGTTGATTCCACAAACGATAAGGCGTGGGAACTACTTGTAGAAAAGAGAATAAGATTGCCATTTGTAGTAAGAGCAAAGAAACAGAGATATGGCAGGGGAAGATACGGTAGAAGATGGGTTTCAGAAGAAGGGGGGCTCTTCCTATCTATAGCAGAGAAAGATAGGCTCAATAATGAACTTCTGGTATGCACCACCCTTGCGATCTACAATGTGCTCAAAAAATATGGCATAGAACCTCGTATTGTGTTACCAAATGATGTTTATGCTACCCATGGTAAAATTGCAGGAATACTTGTTGAAAGAAGAGGAGCATATACTATAAATGGCATAGGTATAAATGTTAATCAGACATCATTCCCGGAGATTGATAGAAAGGTAACATCAATGCTTATAGAAACCGGCAAGAAACAGGATTTAGACGCACTGTTTTATGACTTTCTCGATGAATACTTCCATCTCGATTTTAACTATGCCTTCCCCATATGGCGGGAACTCGTCCTCAAAACAAACAGTAAAATAAAGATATTTACAAGAATCTTCACGGGACGATATGACCTGAGAGAAATTGATAGAGACTTAAACCTTTATATGGAAAACCTACCCCACGGGAAATCATATGTGAATTTATTTGATGTCATAAAAATTGACACAAATAACACGTAAATTTAAGTCCTATATCTATCAATAGGTTAGAACAAAATTACTCCTGGCACTTTATCAATGATTATTCAAAACATTAGATTTTACGGGCCATCCGAAGGTGTGTTGACACAATACATACCTTGCATAATAATCTAATCACACCAAAAGGAGCATTAAAATGCGAAAATCTTTAAAAAAACCAGTTTTATCCAATAATGCCTTGCTTATCCTTCAAAAGAGATACCTTAAAAAGGACGAAAACGGTAATGTGGTGGAAACCCCGGAACAGATGTACAAAAGGGTAGCACGTGTCATAGCAGACGTTGAAAACAATTATAACTCCGGATACACGTCAGATGAACTATTTGTAAAATTCTATAATATGATGGCTGAATTTTACTTCCAGCCCAATTCCCCGACACTGATGAATGCAGGAACACCACTTGGTCAACTATCCGCATGTTTTGTTCTTCCAGTTGAAGACTCTATGGAAGCAATCTTTGAAGCAATAAAACGCACTGCGATTATCCACAAAACTGGTGGAGGGACTGGTTTTTCCTTCTCAAGGTTAAGACCTCGTAACGATATTGTGAAGAGTACAGGGGGCATAGCTTCCGGGCCGGTATCATTTATGCGAGTTTTTAACGAAGCCACGGAAGCGGTAAAACAGGGTGGGAGGAGAAGAGGTGCCAACATGGGCATACTCCGCGTTGACCACCCTGATATACTTGAATTCATAGACTCAAAGAAAAAAGAGGGAGAACTTGCCAACTTCAACATATCAGTGGCAATAACCAATAAATTTATGGAAGCCCTCGAAAAAGACGAAGAATACGATTTAATAAATCCGCGCTCTAAAAAAGTTCAGGGCAGGCTAAAGGCGAGAGAGGTATTTGATAAACTCGTTTATGGAGCATGGCGCAATGGCGAGCCAGGGGTAATATTCATAGATAGAATAAACGAAAAGCATCCTATTCCCGGTGCAGGTGAGATTGAATCAACAAATCCATGTGGTGAACAACCATTACTTCCCTACGAATCCTGTAACCTTGGTTCCATCAACCTGGCTAAATTTGTGAAAGGTAAGCAGTTCTTGCTTCAACACAGGAGAAGGGCAACCATAGAAGAAGCCCTTGACATGATAGACTGGGATAAACTTGAAGAGATTACAAAACTCGCCATACACTTTCTCGATAACGTAATAGATGCCAATCACTTCCCATTCAAAGAGATAGAGGAAATGACCCGTGCTAATAGAAAAATAGGTCTTGGAGTAATGGGTTTTGCCGACATGCTCATTCAGATTGGTATACCCTATAGCAGCAAGGAAGCCCTTCAAATCGCCGAAAAGGTCATGGGATTTATCCAGGAAAAGGGGCTCGAGAAATCAAGAGAGTTAGGAGAGAAAAAAGGTGATTTTCCAAATATAAAACTCAGCATACACAAATCCCCGATGAGAAACGGAACAATTACCACAATAGCTCCAACAGGAACAATCTCCATGATTGCAGAAACATCCAGTGGTATAGAGCCTCTCTTCACCATTGCGTACAAAAAGAACGTTCTTGGAGGAGAGTCACTTATTTATGCAAATAAGTACTTTGAAGAACTTGCACATGAACTTGGCTTTTACTCAAAAGAACTCTGGGAAAAGGTGTCAGGCGCCAAAAGCATCAAAGATTTTAACGAAATCCCTCCATATGTAAGAGAAGTATTCGATACTACATTTGACGTTGAACCCATGCAACACGTAAATATACAGGCAGCATTTCAGAAATACGTTGATAATGCTGTATCAAAAACCATTAATATGCCAAACAGTGCTCGAATAGAGGACGTTGAAAAGGTTTACAGGGAAGCCTATAAAAAAGGCTTAAAAGGACTCACTGTATACAGAGATGGTTCAAGACAGGTTCAGGTGCTTGAAACAGCGAAGAAAGAAGAAAAAGCATCTCACAAGGAAATACGCAATCCAAGACCTCGCCCACAGGTCACAAAGGGCAGAACGTATAGAATGCAAACTGAAATGGGAACCCTGTATATCACCATAAACGAGGACGATGAAGGACTCCTTGAAGTATTCGTGCATCTTGGAAAGTCTGGTTCATCGGTAATGGCCTTTACAGAAGCGATAGGGAGGCTCATATCACTTGCACTACGTTCTGGCGTAAATCCAAACGAAATTGTGAAACAACTCAAAGGTATAAAGAGTTCAACACCAATCAGACAGGAAGATGGAAGCGTGGTCTTCTCAGTTCCAGATGCAATTGCTAAGTCCCTTGAAAAATTCTTGCAGGGTGGTGAGCAACTTGAACTTATTTCAAGAAATTCTCCTCTTGCCTCTGTCCCACTTATTATGGGTGGTAAAAGTAAAGAGAAAAAAGATACACACAGTGAGGCGGATATATGTCCTGAGTGCGGAGGCGTCCTAATTTACCAGGAAGGTTGTTTTGTATGCAGAGACTGTGGTTATTCAAAATGTGAGTGATTTTAATGTTCGCTGAAATACATGTATCTTTAAACACGTAAAATAAGGAGGATGTAATGGGTCTTAAAAATGATACCTGGATAAAAGAAATGGCCAGAGATTACAAAATGATTGAACCATTTGTGGAAAAGCAAGTGCGAGAAGGTAAAATATCCTATGGACTCTCGTCCTACGGTTACGACATAAGGGTTGCAGATGAGTTCAAACTATTCACAGATGTTTTTTCAAGTATAGTTGACCCGAAGAATTTTTCTCCCAAGTCATTTGTTGATCTTAAAGGGGAATACTGTATCATACCACCAAATTCCTTCTGCCTGGCAAGAAGCGTAGAGTATATAAGAATTCCTCGTGGGGTTATGGGAATATGTCTCGGTAAATCCACCTATGCCAGATGCGGTATAGTGGTTAACATAACTCCCCTTGAACCCGAATGGGAAGGACATATTACAATCGAAATTTCAAATACAACACCACTTCCTGCAAAAATCTATGCCAACGAAGGAATTGCACAGATTATATTCCTTGAAGCAGATAGGGTCTGTGAGGTCTCATACAAAGACAAAAATGGAAAATACCAGGGTCAAAGGGGTGTAACCCCACCCAAACTGTGAGGTGTTTATGGCACAGGGAAAAGATAAAATCAACAAAGAGAAAGTCCTTGAAGCCGTACTCAAGCAAATAGAAAAACAGTACGGCAAAGGCGCTGTAATGAAATTAGGAGAGCATACAGCAATTAACGTTGAAATTATTCCTACAGGCTCCTTAAAATTAGATTATGCCCTCGGCGTAGGCGGCTACCCAAGAGGAAGAATTATTGAAATATTTGGTCCAGAATCTTCAGGAAAAACCACGCTTGCCCTTCAGGCTATTGCAGAAGTGCACAAAATGGGAGGTAAAGCAGCATTTATAGATGCAGAGCACGCTCTTGACCCGGGATACGCCAAGGCACTGGGGGTGAACGTTGATGACCTTCTCGTTTCACAACCTGATACAGGAGAACAGGCACTTGAGATAGCCGATATGCTCACAAGAAGCAACGCAATAGACCTGATAGTCGTTGACTCTGTGGCTGCTCTTGTGCCACGTGCAGAGCTTGAAGGAGACATGACGGATTCACAGGTTGGACTTCAGGCAAGGCTCATGGCAAAAGCCATGAGGAAACTATCAGGTGCACTTTCACGTTCAAAAACCTGCGCAATTTTCATAAACCAGATAAGACAGAAGGTCAATACGCGTTTTGCTTTTGGCAATCCAGAGACCACTCCAGGAGGGCTTGCCTTGAAATTCCACGCCTCGGTAAGACTTGACATACGTCGTATTGCGACTTTAAAATCCAGAGAAGGTGCACCAGTAGCAAACAGAGTGAGGGTCAAAGTTGTAAAAAACAAGGTAGCCCCTCCATTCAGGGAGGTCGAATTTGACATAGTTTTTGGCAAAGGTATATCACTTGAAGGAGAAATCATTGACCTCGGACTTCAATTAGGGCTTATAAAAAAGAGCGGCACCTGGTACACCCTCGTTGAAACCGGAGATACATTCCAGGGAACCGAAAGACTTAAAGAGAAGCTGATTGAGAATCCAGAACTCTTTAAAAAACTGTTCCTCACAATAAGAGAAAAACTGGGTCTCCCTATGGTTGGGAAAGAATGGGAGCGTCCAACCCAAAGTCCAATTTTAGAGGAGGATATAGAGGCAGAGGAAGCACTCGACGAACCTGACGTAGAAGGCTGAATTATTTGGATATACCAGGTGGGTCTGTTATAATGTAACTATGCCACTCTCTCAGGATATTTACAAATTTGCATTTAAAGAAAATCCTCTTCCTGCTGCTGTTACTGACGGAGATGGCATGATACTGGATGTCTCTGATGCGCTCCTTGCAGAACTCGACATGTCCCGGGAAGGGCTCATAGGCACAGCCATCTTTCCTTTAATAGGCAACAAGGACCTAAAACCTGGAGCCACAAGAGCCGTATCTTTAAAAAAGAAGAAATACCATGTGACTTCAAAAAACTATGAGATAGATGGAATAATATTCAGGGTATTTGTCTTTCAGGAGATAATTGAAATTAAACATGCAAGCCCAAAAACCGAACTCATAGAGACACTTTTAAGAAACTCTTACAGAATAGAAAACTTTCCACGGTTCCTTTCAAAAAACATACGTATAATATCTGAAAAAACCCAGGCAGAAGGTGCACTTTTTCTCACCAAGGATATGGAAACAGGCGTATTTAAACCAGTATCATATTACGGTCTTGGAGAGAAAATTCCCAAAAAACTTACTGTAGAATTTAAGGATGAGGACCAGTTTACCTCAGGCACCTTATATAAATACGAGATGAACAATGTGCCTGAGTTTTTATCACCAATAGCCATTCTCCTTGAATGGAATGAACTGGAACTCATGGTCTTTATCCCACTTTCTTCCAATAATCAGGAAATTGATTCTATGTTCGTTCTTGCCTACAGGAATAAAGAAGCACTTTCAGATGAAGATATTGCCACATTGAAACTCCTTGCTCTGATTTTCAACCTATTCCATGAAAAAAGCCATCTTAAAAAAGAACTTTCGGAAAGCACCTACAGAGATTTTATTACCCGTTCATATTCCCAGATAATGCTAAAAGAATTTGTATCTCTCATATTCAGTCAGGCAAAAAGATACCACTTTCTATTCTCCGTTGTACTTCTCAAAGTCACCAATTACCCTGACATAAAGAAGATTTACGGCCCCAACATGGCAGAACTCACCATGCAAAAAATATCCAGCGTTTTGCTAAAAACTTTGCGCAAATCAGACGTGGTCGGCAAATACACCGAAGATTCATTTCTATTTATTTTGCCATTCACCCACAACGGTGGTTCAGAGGTTGCAGTACAACGTGTGAAAGATGCCCTTATGACCACCAGTTTCTCACCAATTAAAAAAGTAGAGTTTCAGGTGGCCATTGCCCATCTTGAAGAAAGCGATACAAAAGCAGAAGACATGTTACAAAGGCTTAAAATTTCGTTGATACCACTTTCAGAATTTAAAGCCAACCCACACTAAATCTTTACCTCAAATAACCTGTCAAGGAAATTATTAACAAGGTCTTTTACAGCCCTCTCAATGCCCTGTGCTTCCGTTTCTGTCCCCACCTTATATACACCTTTCCCGACAAACATGGTATCCTTTAAAAAATACACACTATCACCTTTTATCGGGGTTTTTATAGTGGCCTTTATACTAACAGTATATACGGTAACCTCACCTCCCTCCGTAAATTCGGTAGGTGATTTTCCAAACTCCTCAATGATAGGTACTATGTTGAGTCCCGCCTTATCCTTGGACGTTATGCTCAATCGCCCGTCATTTTGAATGTCCTCTATGAAGAGATTCTCTACTGTAAGCGTAAGGTCCTGTCGATCACTTCTATTTTTAATATGCTCAATGTATACCTTCCTGAGACGTGCCGGATACCCTCCTGAAAAGGTGTAAACACATGAGGTAATCACAAAAAGGGTTAAAAACACAAGTTTACTACTTACTGAAAATTTCAATATAAAACCTCTGTGCATAAAGGAGAAGAAATACAGGTATTACTTTACCCCATGCAATAACAAAAGATGTGGGTTTACCATAAGACCCTCTAAACACAAAGATCGCATCAACAAGCATCCATAACACGATCCCTATAAATACGATACGATAAAACCTTGATATGCTCCCATCTCCATAGGCAAAAATATAAGAGATTCCTATAAGAAGCATTAAAATGTCCAGGGAAATGTAATAAATATTAACAAGCATTCCCGCTGTGGTTTTACCAAAAATGGCAGTAGCCTCCATGGCTATAATAAGCGCCACAACAAGAATTAAAAATATACCCACTCCCCATATCACCTTCAACTTATCAATCTCGTCTATAACATTTCCCGCGCGGGACAGGAACAGATAATATCCACCGGCAATTAATGCATATGAGAGAACAGTGAGATAGTCGGATTTAACAAAAACAGCACTCTGAACTCCCATGGCACCGGCTATTTTCAGTCTAAAAAGCGTTCCAATAGAGTAAAAAAGCATTCCCCCGCCTATTAGAGCCCATGCGAATTTATGCCCTGATGGTATATCCCTGGATTTAAACAATAAAAAAGCAAGTGATGCGGTGGAGAGCCCCATGTACATTATGGAAATTCCTGTTGCAGGTATCCATATACCCCTGCCCAGAAACAGAGAGATAAAACTCAATACAATCAATACAATACCGCCCAAAAATAGAAACTTACTTATCTTCTTCACTCTTTCTCTCTCCTTTTACTTTACATTCTGCAAACGCTTTCTTCACCAGCGTGAGTCCAAGGTCTTCTTTTGCCCTTTCCATATAAACTTCTATTATTTCTCTAATCACCTCATCAAGGTCTCTGTTCACTCCTTTATCCAGAATTTTAGGCTCTACAACAATCCCATAGTCCCTAAATTGAATAAGACTCTCATAAAACATATGCCTTTTCATCAAAGCCTCTTTGACATCCTTTGCTATTAACATCATTATCCGCGTTCCTATGACAGCATGAAGCCTTTTTTGCATACATAGAAGAAGAGCGTTGAATTCTGTGGCTCTCTTTGTATAAAGGAGTTTTACAGCAGGGACATTAAAACTCATGGCATGTGCTTTCACAGCAGTAACATTCAAAAATGGAGAAAGCATAACCTCATCAAGGTCTTTCTCTGTTGCATTTTGCGTAATATTCTTTGCAGGAAATATATGTAACATCCTTCCAGAATGCCATAGGAATACCAGCTTGTTATCCTTTGTGTCAAAAACAGCAGGGCCTGTGAACTTTTCCTCTTTTAATTTCTGGAATATCCTGTCAATACCTATGTTTTCGGGATTTACCCCATCAAAGATCTTAAGTCCGCTAAACATACCATAATAGGACTCAACGGCTTCCTTCGTGAAATAGAGTTTGCTTACAGTAACCGGGGGATTTTGCCATTTACTTTTCATGGAAAGTATTGCTTCTTTTCCATGAAGAGTAATTCCCTTACCCAGAAACAGACTGAATCTTACATTACCATCTATCAAAAGTGTATGCCATCTGTAGTCATTTGCTGCTGTAAGATACCCGGTAAACTTCTCACCTCCAGCCTCCTCCCACATGTCCTCAAAGGAAATTTCTCTTGTATCAATCGTCTTTTTATCCTTAACAAGAGGATTCTGGGCTACTTTGATTAACTCATCCCGTGCTGTCTCATAAAATGTTTTTCTATCCATGCTTATAATTATAGCCCTACATCCAAATCCCTGCAAGTACAAATTCAATCTCATACATAATGCTTGACAGATTACAAAAAGAATAATAAAATTATGCAGTATAGATGTAATAGGAGGGGATAATGGAAGTTATAAGACACATTAAAGACGTTTTTAAAGAACAAACATCCCATGAGGTCGTTAATACGGGATACAAAACCCTTGATGACACCATTTTAGGGCTGAGAAAACGTGAAGTCTCGCTTTTTGCTTCTACGCCAGGGATAGGGAAAACCTCTATGCTACTCAATATTGCTCTTAAAATGGCTCAGAACAACGTCCCCGTCCTCTTTATAACCTATGAAACCACAGCAAGGAAGATAGCACAGAAACTTCTTGGCATAATGTCCAATACAGACCCTTTTATTCTGGAAAAAGGAGATTTGCCAGATACTTTAAAAGATACCATAGAAAACGCACAGAACAAGCTCCTCAGTCTACCTATATTTATAAGTGAACAGTTCATGTTTACAGAAAATCTTCTAAAAGATGAAGCGGAGACTATTAAGAATAACAATATAGAGGTGGTTTTCGTGGATAGCCTCCAGTTTGTGCAGTATTCAAAACATCCGGACCCTGACGAGCGGGATATAGAAAATACAATGTTCCTGAAAAACTTTGCAAGAACATATAATCTTGCCCTCGGCGTTTCTACCCAGATAAGAAGCAGAGATATACCACAGGGCAAAATACCTACCCTTACAGACATTGGAGGTGAGGAAGAGCCTGCTGATATGGTTTTTATCTTAACAAGACCATATGCATATTCTGTGGATCAGTACGTGGGAGAAATAGAAGAATTTGTAGTTCAGGTAGCGA
>JALVYB010000004.1 GCA_027038175.1 Caldifarciminota bacterium
TCTATGTATCTAACACGAAGGTCATGTGACCTTTTAAAAACTGAAAACATACAAGACCCTGAACCGGAAAGTAGAGAGAGTAAGGCTCCGTTTTTCAATGATTTTTCTTTATATTCCTGCAGTTCTGGATATTTTCCCACGACAATTTTCTCAAATACATTTTCAATATCAGAAAAAAGTTCTCCATTTTTCAACGATTCCATAATTTGAACAGCCTTATCCATCGCTGTCTCATAATTTGTATAGATAGACAATGCATCAATAAGCGAGTAAGCCCAGCCAGTGGAAACACCAAAGGAAGGCTTGTATATTTCAATAAGTCCGTTTAATCTGGAAACAAACGGTGTAAGTCTATCACCAAGACCTTCTCCTATTGCTGCATTCTCATCAAGAAGGAAAAACGGAACATCTGCTCCCACACTTCTTCCTATTTCTATCATTTCATCCATGGAAAGTCTGAGGTTATAAAACTCGTTTAAAGCCTTTATAAAAGTTGCAGCATCAGATGACCCTCCTCCCAATCCAGCCTGCATAGGTATTCTCTTTTTAATTTTCACTCTTAGCTTAATGTCGGTGTTTGTTTTTTCTTTAAGGATACTATACGCTCTATATACTGAATTACCTTTCCCTTCAGGACATCCTACACACCTCACCCTGAATTCATCACTTTCCTCAATGGTTATCTCATCATAGAAAGGTATTTTATGGAATACAGTTACAATGTCATGATAACCATCGCCTCTTTTCTTTATCACCCAAAGACCAAAATTAACCTTCCCAGGTGCAAGGTATTTCATTGAATGAATTATATTACAACTTTTTTGTCAATGCAAACAATGGCTTTATTAGCCACAAAATGTAAGGTATAATTTTAGTGTAAATGGAAAAGGATGCACTCCTCTACACAGATGATCTGACAGGCCTTGGTAACAGAAGGCTTCTTAGAAAATTCAGTGAAACCCTTTTTGAAGAGTTTGTAAGTGATTATAGCGTCTTTTCAGTGGCTATTACAGATTTAGACCATTTTAAAGAAGTGAATGACACATACGGTCATCTTAAAGGAGATAAAGTAATCAAAGAATTCTCAAACTTTTTAAAATCTTCGCTTAGAAAAAATGATATAATCATAAGATACGGGGGTGATGAGTTTATCGTCATTCAACCAGGGTTAAAAAAAGAGGATGCAATATTAGTCTGGCAGAGGCTTGTAGAAAGATTAAAGGGATATTTACTTGATGATTTAAGTCTTAGTATGAGCGTTGGTGTTGCCACATATCCAGATGACAGCACATCCTTCGAGGAACTATTAAAAAAGGCAGATGCTGGATTATATGAAGCGAAGCGTTCTGGCAGAGGACGGGTTGGGCTCAAGCAGGGTAAATCGTTGACTATCCCTCCTAAAATATTTGTTGACAGAACTGAAGAAAAGGGAATACTTATTGAAAATATAAAAAGAGGTGTTGTTACTCTTCTTAAGGGGGAAGCTGGAATAGGGAAAACGAGACTTATTAGAGAAGCCTTAAGTTCTATTAAAGGGCTGGAAATACTATGGACAGACTGTATCTCTTTTTCGAGAGGTGTATCTTATTATCCATTAAGAGAACTTTTAAAATATAGAATTGAAAGACTTGGGAAAGGGTTTTTGGAGAAACTTCCACTTCCATATAAGGTAGAACTTGGCAAACTGGTACCATTAATTTTAAAAGATATACGAGATAGTGAAATAAAGGAAATAGGAGAGACTCTCGACAGATACAGGCTATATGAGGGTTTTCTTCTTGCTTTTTCATCTGGTGATAAGCAAAAGATTATAGTAATAGATAACATTCAATGGATTGACGAAGACAGCGTAGAGGTTTTAAAGTATATAGCAAGAAGGGCTAAAAATAAGATAAATTTCATACTGGCAAGCAGGACAGAAGAGACGAACGAATATGCACACAGTCTATTATCAGAAATAAGCAGGGTAATGGGCATTAAGGAAGTAAACCTTTTGCCGTTTTCTAAAAGTGATGTTTCTCTCCTCGTTGAGGCTATTCTGGGGGAGAAAGATGAAAAGTTAACCGACTTTGTATTTCAGAAAAGCGGAGGAAATGCTTTTTATATTGAGGAGATAATTAAATCTCTATATGAAAATGGTAACCTTTACTTGCACGGAGATAAGTGGATTTTAAGAGAGGTTACCTCTGATACTTTCTCAAAAAGCATTGAGGATATCGTTGAAGAAAAACTCAGAAGACTTAGTCCAGAAGGTCTTGAGGCACTTAAAATAAGTAGCGTTATTGGGTACATTGACATTGATTTTATTAAAGAACTTACAGGATATAACGAGGGTCACATACTTGGACTTATTGAAAGTGCTCTGGAAAAAGGGCTGCTTAGAGAAACGGATTCCGGTGAGGTCAGATTTAAAGGTGAAGTTATTAGAGAGGTCATTTACGGAAGGAAAATAGGAAACCTGAAGAAAAGGCACTTACACAAAGTAGCAGGTGAATTTTTAAAAAAGTACCATCCAGATAAGATAGAAGAGATTGCATATCACTGGAAAATGGCAGGACTTAAAGAAAGTGTGATTGAATATGCCTTTAAAGCGGGCGAAAAATCAGAGAAGATATATGCTAATGATATGGCGATCAAATATTACGGATGGGTAATAGATGCAATAGAAACCAGCAAAAATGGAAAATCTAAATATTCGGATAGATTGGTGGAAGCTTATTTAAGGAAAGCACGCGTCTTAAATCTCATTGGAAGAAAAAATGAGGCTGTGTCTTTTGCGGAAAAGGCCCTTAAAGTTGCTACCGAACAAAATCTCAAGGAAGATATAGTGAGATCATTAAATGTATTGTCTACACTCCATTGGGGAATGAGTGATAATGAAAAAGGTATAGAAGAGGCAAAAAGAGCACTTGAGTTAGCGGGGGAATTAAACGACAAAAGACTCATAGCCGAAAGTTCTAAAAATATAGGTGATGTGTATGAGAACATCGGGGAATATAGGAAAGCACTGCAATACTACAACGATTCGCTGTACATATTCAAGGAACTTAAAGATAAAAATAATCAGAGTGCAGTTCTTAATAATATAGGCATTGTTTATGAACACCTTGGAGACTATAAAACAGCACTTAGTATTTATGAGGAAGCCCTGAGATTGAGTAAAGAAGAAAAAGACCTTGTAGGAGAGGGTGTTACGCTGGTTAATATAGGAACTGTTTATAAACATATGGGAGATTATGCCACCGCTCTTTCCTATTACATGAAAGCACTCGAAATAAGCCTTAAAATCGGCTTAAAAGTGGCTGAAGGAAGGTGTTATAACAACATTGGCGTTATATATGGACAGACAGGGGAATATGAAAAGGCTCTTGAATACTTCAAAAAGGAACTTGAAATAAGTCAGAACGTAGGAGACAGACTTGGAGAGGATATTGCTCTTTCTAATATTGGCATGCTTTATGAAATGATTGGCGATTACAATGAAGCTATGAAATGTTACAAAGAGGCATTAAAAGTGAGTGAGGAAGTACAGGATAAAATTGGAATGGAAATTTCTTTAAGGAACATGGGCGCGATTAATTTTAGATGGGGTAAAATCGAAGAGGCAAGGAGTCTAATAAAACAGGCGCAACAAATATCTTTAGAAATAGGGGATAAAAGTAATGAGGCGACAACAATAAACGATCTCGGAATAATCGAGTTTGTTCGTGGAAATTACTTTGAGGCAATCAAACTACTTAAAAAAGCGCTTTCTATCAGAGAAGAAATTGGGGAAAAACCTGGGGAAATTGAATCACTCCTGATGTTATTTGAGGTTTATTTCGAAATGGAGAACTTCAATGAGTCCAGAATTTATATTGAAAAGGTTTTAATTGAGAGCGACGAACTTGAGGAATCTCCTCTACTCGCTAATGTACTGATTCACAACCTTATGTGGCTTATTCACAATAAGAAATTTCAGGAATCCGAAAGCGTCATTAAAAAAATTGAGAAAATAGAGAATATACTGAGTAAAGAGCTATGGGGAGATTATTATTTTACCCTGGGATTATTTTTCACTGCCTGTAAAAACGCTCAAAAGGCTATTCAAAATTTCAGGAAAGCCATTGACGTATTCAAGACTCTTGATTATGCCTATAAAATCGGAAAAACGTTCTACTACATGTCTCTCGTTAATACGGCAGAAAGAAAGCCTTTACTTAAAAAAGCAATAAATCTTTTCAACGAGATAGGTGCTATTAAATGGACTAAGAAATGTGAGAAATTACTCAAATCATGATGTAAACAACACACTGTTTTAAAAATACAATATATCCTTGCTTTACATTTCAACTTTTGTGCTTTAAAATTTATAAAAAGGAGTTGAAAATGCTTATAATACTTGCTATTTTAAATTTATTCGGGCCACTTGTTGGACAGAGCACAATTATCCCTCGTAATGAATTTAAAGGATTTGGTATAGTATTGCCATCCGCCTACGGGCTTCTTTCAAACGAGGGAGACTCTTCAAAGTACTTAGTAGGTACCTCCTTTGGAGTGTATTACAATATGGATAGGCATTTGACCCTGGGAACAGACATAAGCGGTAGATTTATATACATAAATAGCGACTCAACCACAAATGCTATTTACCCAGATGTAATAAAAGTAGGAGCAAAATTTGGTTTTCCGTTAAGCAAAAATGCAGACCTGGGAGTGGCTGCCTATGCAGGAGTACCTCTACACGTTTTTGGTTTGAAGGACACCATTGACCTTCTTGGCTATCCACTCGCAAAAAGAGCATTCCCTGGAATGGAACTCTACTGTCACAGATACCTTGGTAGATTTAATTTATTCTGGAATGCCGGGTATAGTGGATGGAAGCTCAGAACACATTCCTCTGAGTTACATTATGAGAGTACGGTAACTTATGGCTTAAATGGCGTAAGACCTTTTGTGGGTTTTAAGGCACACATGTACACAGGAAATTATAACCATCGTATACCATACGATATAAAAACATACCTGGGAGTATCTTTTATTTCTGAATTTAACGCTGCGTTCACTATTGCATTCTTTGCAAGGCCCTTTTCAAACATTATTTCACATGATATTTACATTCCAGACAGTAATTTTAAATACGGTCTGATTGTGAATATTGAAAGCTGGATTGTAAACAGTAAATACAGAAGAAAGTTTAAACCACGCAATGAGAAGCCCGCCAAATTGGTCCTAATAAGACGTTTCGTAAATCTGAGATTAAATGTTTTTGATAAAGACACCCGGACTCCCCTAACAGATGTGAAAGTAAGATTTATGCAAGACTCGAAGTCCGTGAAAAGTCTTGTATTCAATGAGAAGATAAAAGTTGACTCTATTAGAAGGGGAACTTACAAAGTTGTATTTGAGAAGGATAGGTATATACCGGATACTTTTGATCTTAAACTTTACAGGGACACATCTATTACCGTATATCTAAAAAAGCGGCAACTTAAAGATACTGGCTGGCTCTTACTTACAATTACAGATATAGCAGGTAAGCCTCTGGCTGGCGCAGTTGTCAGTATAGTAGACCTCGGAATTAAGGCGAAAACAGATTCTTCAGGCAGAGTGATATTTAAGGTCAAAAGCGGAAGATACCTTGTAAACATAAAGCACTCAGGATATAGATCAATAACTCGCTACTTTGTAATTAATAAAGAGGAGAAAACAAAAAGGACAATCAGGCTCAGGAGGAAATAATCAATAGCCTTTAACTATTGTGTCTATTTCAAGCAGCACTTTTAAAAGTTCCTCTACTTCATCTAAAGGTAGCATGCTATAGGCATCCGACAATGCTTTTTGAGGCTCCGGGTGTGTCTCAATAAATATGGCATCTATGCCTGCCGCCACTCCCGCCCTTGCAAGGGCAGGGACATCTTCAGGAGAACCACCTCTTGGGTCACTTGATGGTATTCCATATCTCCTCACGGTATGGGTAACATCAAAAACAACGGGGTATCCCAGTTTTCTCATAGTTCTAAATGATCTCATATCAACAACAAGATTGTGATATCCAAATACAGTGCCTCTTTCTGTAAGTAGAATATCCTTTGCCCCTCCTGCCTCAAGTTTTCCCACAACATGTCGCATATCCTCAGGTGCCAGGAACTGCGCTTTTTTTACATTTACAGGCCTACCAGTAGAGGCAACTTTAAGAGCCAACCTGGTCTGCATGGATAAAAATGCTGGAATCTGGATTACATCAAGAACTTCACTTGCCATATCCACTTCATCTGGATAGTGGACATCTGATAGAACGGGTATTCCAAATGTGTTTTTGATTTTTTCCAGTATTCTAAGCCCCTCTTCAATGCCTGGACCATAATAATTTTTGACACTTGAGCGATTGTCTTTAGCGTAAGAGGATTTGTAAATAAAGCCCATTCCAAGTTTTTCTGTAATCTCTCTTAATTTCTCGGCTACCTTCATATTTAGTGTTTCACTCTCAATAACGCATGGCCCTCCTATCAAAACAAGCCTGTTATCTCCGCCGATAACCACATCTTTTATAGTAATCTCTTTAGTTTTGATATCTTCCATCGTTATCTCCCCTCTTTTACGCTTGTTATAAGGGTTTGCCTTACATCATCAGGTATATCCATATCTCTAAGTCCATCAATCATATAATCTATATTGTATTCAATTTTTTTGAGGTGAAATCTCCCATTTTCAATTATAACATACGATGCTCGTGGATCATTACCTTTGGGGAATCCCACAGACCCGGGGTTTACAATTTTTAAATCATCTCTTAAGTCCTTTTCCATCGGTATATGGGAATGTCCAAAAAGCACAACTCCACTTGCCATCTGCATTTCTTCGAATATTATCTCTTCAGGCACATCAGGGGATATAAATCCGTAAAGAGGATTCTTGTAACTACCATGAACAAGGTTTATGTGCCTACCCTCAATATCTATCTCAAGTTTCTCTGGAAGACTCTTTAAGTATGTTCTGTAAAGATCTGAAATTTTGTCCATTGTTGCTCTTCTTGTGTGCATGGTAAGTTCCACGTATTCCTCTGAACATCCACAATCACCTCCAAGAGCAAGAGAATAATCATGATTTCCCATTACAGAATAGTCTGCATTTTCCATAATGTAATCTATAACCTCGTCAGGCCATGGACCATAATCAACAAGATCTCCGAGACATATCATGAGATCCCAATCCTCATCCTTTACAATAGCCTCCAAAGCTGGCATGTTTCCATGAATGTCTGATAAAACTAAAACTCTCATTCCCATTCTATAGTGGCGGGTGGTTTTGTGCTTATATCATATACCACCCTGCTTATCCCTTCAACTTCATTCAATATTCTTTTAGAGAGTTCTGAAAGTACCCTGTAAGGAATCCGTGAAAAATCACATGTCATCCCATCAACCGAGTCAACCATTCGTAATGCGCATACTTCCTCATACGTCCTTTCGTCTCCTCTTACTCCCACACTTTTATCAGAGAGCAGCACTGCAAGTGCCTGCCATACTCTGTTATAATATCCAGTTTCCTTTAGTACCTCATCAAGTATCATATCCACTTTTCTAAGTTTATGTACCCTATCTCTTGTCACCTCACCTATAATTCTAACGGCAAACCCGGGTCCAGGGAAGGGGTGCTGAAAAAGAAGCTCTCCTGGAACATTTAACAGCTTTCCTATCCTTCTTACTTCGTCTTTAAACAACAATCTAAAGGGCTCAATCAAATTAAATCCAAGTTTTTCTGGAAGCCCTCCAACGTTGTGGTGGCTTTTAATGGTTTTTGCAGGTCCCCTTGAGTGGCCGGACTCAATAATATCGGGGTACAGGGTTCCCTGTGCAAGGAAACGAATATGAGCTTTTCTTTTTAGCGACTCCGCTATATCAGTAAATACCTCTATAAAGGTTTTACCTATTATCTTTCGCTTTTCTTCCGGGTCCTTTACACCAGAAAGTCTTTCAAAAAACGCATCGCTCCTGTCCACAATTACAAGGTTATTAAAATCACCGAAGTATTTTCTTATCTTTTCTTTCTGATGGGCTTTTAGAAGGCCTGTGTCAACAAAAACAGGATAGACCCTATCAGGACTCACTGTTTCCTTAAGCAGAAAAGCGAGAGTTGATGAATCTACACCTCCAGATAGTGCCAGCATTACGCTCTCTTCTTGTAGAGTTTCCTGAATTTCCCTTTTAAGTTGTTTCAGATAATTCCGCATGTTCCAGTTTCTTTTGAGTCGGGCTATTTCAAAAACAAAGTTTTTAAGGAACTTTTTGCCTTCTTTTGTGTGTACCACTTCGGGATGGAATTGAAGACCGTATATCCTTCCGTCTCTGCTCTTTATTATTGCATAGGGTGAGTTTTCTGTGTGTGCCACCTTCAAAAATCCATCAGGCAACTTTTCTACTCTATCCTTATGGCTCATCCATACGGGCTTTGAAAGGTCTATTCCTTTTAAGATAGGGTCTTCAAGATACGGTGTTAAAAATGCAGGACCATATTCCATTTTTTCACCCTTTGCCACTTTTCCGCCTGACACATGAGCTATAAGCTGAAGTCCGTAACATATGCCCAGTACAGGCAGATTCATATCAAACAGTTCTTTGCTTACACGAGGAGAACCTTTTTCGTAAACATTTGCCGGACCTCCGGATAGAATTATGGCAAGTGCCTTCTTTTTTATCTCAGTTAAGGGGGCGTCATAGGGAAGAATCTCTGAATAAACACCGAGCTCTCTAATCTTTCTCCAGATAAGCTGGGTATACTGTGAACCGAAATCAAGGATAACAACGCCTTTCAATGTATTCTCCTCCCTTTAGGCAGTTGATTTTTAAGCATACCATTTCTATAAATAGCAGAACCTATAACATCGCTTTTATATTTTACAATAACCTGCCCCTCCTCCACTCCATCTATTTCCCCAACCTTCACATTTTCTCCTCGTAAGAACCTGTCAAGATGTTCTTCTTTTAACTGAACAATATTTTTTGTGGCGTACTTTCCAAAAATCTGCATTCCAGAGGTTGTGAGTTTATAACTCTTTTTGAACACCCTCACAAGACGTATTCCCTTTCTCCTCCAGAATTTCATCTTAAACGAAGCAGCCTCTTTTGAAGTAACCCAGATATCTCTGTCTTCAACGAGTGCGTAGTTATCAAACACCTTTCTATCTATACCGAACTTTTCTTCAAGGTAATTCAAAACAGAATTTACAAGTGACATACTGGAATTTTACGATAACACGCGTGTAAGTAAAAATTTACCCCTTACTTTCCTTTAAACCCGGTTACACCTGTAATACTTGTTTAACCTGAGGTTATATTTTAAACTCAACGCATGAAATTATTCACACTTCTCTTAATTATAAATTCCATAAATAGCGGGAAAATTATGGAGGCTTTAAAGAAAATGCCTGAGCATGGAAAGCCTCCAGTTATCAGAGACTACACGCAGGACACTACCTATAGCTCATATCTGCCCGCACCACAGGGTTTACTGACAAAGGATACCTATGTTATAGGTGATGAACCAGCTGAAACATTGAGAATTGATACGTTATGGGAACACTTTGGAGATGTGTTTATAGTAAACGATGGGGTAATGATTGTTGAAGATAGTGGAAGAGCGATTATTCACGGAAATCTGTTTGTTTTAAATCAGGCAAAGCTTATAGTTACTCACGGAACGCTTGATTTTCCCCAGGAGTTTACATATGAATGGAGCATGCAGGTATATGATAGTGCTTTATGTGAAATTTCAGGTGGTTATATGAGACTTGGAAATAAAGCATTTACAATTGGTGTGGTTCAGGGAACTGTTATTTTTGACACACTTACCCTTGAAAATGGATGGATAACAGGAACGCTGTTCAACGGCGCCTCCTTATATGCCAATCATGTAAATAACGTAGGGGAATGGATTTATCATGACTCCTCGACAGCTTATATAAGCAATGTTGATACCCTTTTAAACTGGTTCACTCTTGATATTGGTGATACCGCCTTTCTCGAACTGGCTTCATGGGATAGTATCTGGCACTTTGTGGCAGAGCATGATTCGAACGGTTTTTATGGAGTACAGTATTCTGTTCATCTTGATACCATAAACTTTTGTATGTGGGGGCTTTTGATAGATTACGGGTCTTACGTGGACATCAGCAATTCAAAGATTCGCACCATAGGACTATATGGTACCTCAGTGGATACTCAGAACATAAGTGGACTTGTGGACAGCACTTATTACTCTGATTTTACACTCGGCTTTACAGATAGATACCTGCATCTTTCGAACACAACGGTGAGAACCTGGAGTCTTTATCCATCCAACGGATTTTATCTTAACTTCTCTTCATCTATTGTGGGAGAAGTCCTCACCATGGAGAATTCAATGGCATGGGGAGAGCATTACTATCTTGATGGTTCTGGGGGACATTTTCAGGCAGCCGAAAATTCCTTTAATGTGGCTTTCTTTGCTGCAATGACCAGTGAAATCTATACAACAGAAAATGGTGTTGCGTTGCTTGTTGTATCTGCAATTCCCTATAGTAGAATATGGGCTCGAAACTCATCAAGACTATACTTAATTCAAAGCCAGTTTCCAGAAAAACCTGTGGCTTACGATTCTGGTCTTGTTTTCATATTAAACATTGACGAACCCACTGAGGCTCCTGTAAACGAAATAGTGCCAGTATTCGGAACAGCAGAGATAGTAGAAGGTCCCCTATCACCAATACATTTTGACCATTACAGTCTTTACTGGGCGAGTAAGGAAGACACAACCTCATGGTATCCAATTGCAGTGAATATCCCTCAAAAAGTATACAGGGATACTCTGGGCTACTGGAATACAACGGGATTGGCTCAGGGTGAATACCTTTACAGGCTTGCCGTTATAAGTACAGCTGGTGATTCAATATCCATGGACTGGGGTGTTACTCTTGGGCCTTCCATGGTGAAAGAAAATTCCAGCCTGCCCACGCCTTCCCTTTACATAGGAGAGCAAAGTTTAGTGCTCAATCTTCCATACGATATAAATAACGGGACTCTTCTGGTATTTGACATATCAGGAAGGGTTATAAAGGAGGAAATATCCGGGAAGATACGTGGTGGGACATATCGCTTTCCTTTGCCTGAGAGAAGCGGCACATACATAGCCAGGTTTTTAGATAAAGACAACGAATCATCCTGGTATGTGAAGTTTCAGGTAATAAAATAATGAAATACATAATAGACGGCTATAACATGCTTAACAATCCCCTATTCAGGAAATATCTTATGGATAGCCCGGAAGAGACCGCAAAGAGTATTGTGCCGTTTCTAATTGAAGAAGCCCGTGTAAACTTTGAGATAGTATTTGATGGAAAGTTTGAGCCTCCACCTGACCTTTTAAAATACATCAGAATGTCAGGAAAAACGCAGGATGCAGATTCATACATTGTAAATATGCTATTGAGAGAAGGAGTTGAGAACAAGGTTGTGGTAACTAATGATATCCATCTTCAGATGAGAGTGAGAAATATAGGAGGAAAGGCAATAAGCGTTGAGGAGTTTTACAGTAGAATAAATAGAGCAAGAAAACGGAGATTGGGGCATTCTTCAATAGATACAAAAGGCATTGATAAAAAGACCCAGGAAGAGATAACCAGACTCTTGAAAAAGGAGTTTGGTGTTGAATGAAAAAGTATTATTGTTTTCAAGTATCTTAATTCGTACCATGGAAAATGCTCAAAGGAAGGTGTTTGTTATAGAAATATGGCAATAAATTACTGGTGCTCTGCGATGCCCGTGCTTAATAACATTTAAGAATAAGTCACTAAAAGTTCACCAATTGAATCCGAATCATATATTGGATTTTTATCTAATATAATCTAATTCTTGACAAAACATACCCCCCCCCCTTTATAATATTCACATCACCTGCGCAGGTGTTAGAAAAACGATAAAAAATAAAAAAAGGAGGTAAGAAATGAAAATAATAAAAAGACCCGTAACCACACTGGATGCATCTAAAAGGACTTCCCTCCATAAGGATGGTTGCTGTCATGCATATCGTGTGAGTAAGTAATTTTCGCAGAAAAGATTGCCATCCCACGATATAATCTCTCGTGGGATGGCACCATGCAAAAGGAGATAATGTGATGGATGTAAAGTGGTCTATTTTTATCTTTAAGGTTCCAGTAGGAGATCATATAATATTATATAACACATTAAATGACGCAATGGTTAAACTTAAAAAAGATATCTTTGAAAAAATTGATAAACATAGTTTTACTGGATTAGAAGAGCAAGTAAACCAATTAAAGGATATGCATTTCTTGCTCCCTTCAAATTTTGATGAAAAGAAGTTTTTTATGAACGAATTGGCTCTAAAACATAAAGAGGACGACCATCTTACTATTACTATTCTTCCTACCACTGCTTGTAATTTTGCATGCCCATATTGTTATGAAAAGGGAATTAATTCTTGTATAGCAAGATATGATGTTATATCTGAACTTACAACCAAGTTACATTCATTCCTTAAAAACAATTTTATTAAAACAGCCAAAATCCAGATCTTCGGCGGAGAACCAACCCTTAACTGGAAATTTGTAGAGAAGATTATGCCTGTGTTAACTCATATATTTAAATCATTTAAAATTGACTACTATACAGCTATTACTACAAACGGATACCTTTTTACCATACCAAAAGCCAGATTCTTACAGCAATTCAATCTTGATGAAATTGGTATAACATTAGATGGACCAAAAGAAATACATGATAAACGAAGAAAATTAAAAAACGGAGAGGGTACTTTTGACAGAATCATTAAGAATATAGATGATATACTGTTCAACAATATTGTACCTTCCATAAGGATACGAATAAATTTTGATAGAGGAAATTTAAAAAAGATACCAGAACTATTTTTATTTTTAAAAAATAGGTATGGAACTTCTAAAATTAATTTGACTTTAGGGCATATAACCACAATTCCATTGGGAGATTACCAAGATGTCATAAGCTATAGTGACCTCGCAGATGCTTATCTTTATCTATATAAAGAAGCATACAGACTTGGCTTCAAAATGAATGAGATTTACACATTAGGTGCTCTATGCTTGGCAAAATCAAAGAATTCTTTTATAATCTCACCAATAGGACGAATTTACAAATGCCTGAGCCTTATAGGACGGGAACAATTTATTGAAGGAGATATTCATACCACACCATTGGATAAAGTAAAAGATTACCTTTTTCCAGAACTCTACGAGGATTGTTTTAAAGAAAATTGTCCGTTTATTCCCCTATGTCATACAGGTTGTAGAGCTGAATCTTTCTTTCGCTATCATACAATTCATAAAAGATTCTGTGGTAGAGAGGTGATGGAAAAAGTAAATAGAGAAATTATTAAACTCTTATACGGGTGAAAATTATATGTTTAACTCACTTAAACAGTTAAAAAAGTTTTCGCATGAGTATATAGAAAGAAAAGGTCAACTGGGTATATTGGTTCTTTTAATTTCCCTTCAAAAATTGCTTATTCTTATTTTGCCATACTGGGGTATGAAGGTAATTGATACGGCTGTTTATACAAAAAATTATACAGATCTCATTCATTATAGCATAATTTACATTCTACTTGAAATACTTTTTATAATAGTACTTTCTATTCGCTATTTCAAGGAAGAATTGCTTACAGCAGAAGTCCAGAACGATTTGAGAGAACATTTTATAGAAAAAATCTATAAAATACCCTATATGAACGTATCACAAATTCAGAGTGGCTATTTCATTGAAAGAATAAACATAGATATTCCGGGTGTAGTATCTTTAGTAATAACAGATTTACCAACATTTATTACCAATGCCATTTTAACTATTGCCTTATTCGTTGTTATGTTTAAAATTAGCGTCTACCTTACACTTCTTATACTTCCCATGCTGCCCCTTTTTATCTTTGGAACCAAGAAACTCCTGCCCTACATAAAGCACTATAAAAATGAACTTTTGAAAATTGAGGAGTCCATAAATAATCAGGTGGAGGACACAGTCAATGGTCACCTACATGTAAAAATCTATAATCTCCATAGTTTCCTTAAAAAAAGACTCATGGCGACATTAGATAAATATTACAAACTCCTTCGAAAATACGCCATGTATGACGTTTTGCTTGACGTAGTGCTTGTAACCGGTGCACTTAACTTCGCTTCTGCTTTGCTGAAAGTAGGAGGAAGTCTTCTCATATTAAAGGGCAGTCTTACCATCGGTGTGCTCACGGCTTATCTCACATACTTTTTTAGATTCTGGGACAGTATAGAATTTGCCATGAACTTCCCAAAGACCTTTCAGGTAAAATTTGTTTCATTAAAAAGACTCCTTGAGGTTTTTGATGCCAGAGAAGAGGAAACAAAAACATTCCTTCAAACCATAAACGAAATTTATGAAATTCGCCTTGAGAACGTGGAACTTAGACTTGGCAAACGCATTCTTTTTAAAGGACTTAATCTTCTCGTTCGCAAAGGTGAGCACATTGGTATAACAGGGATAAATGGAACGGGAAAATCAACACTTGCCAAACTAATCGCAAAAATCATTCTTCCTACAAGAGGTACAGTATATATAAATGGTATAGACTATAGAGAACTACCCGCAACAATTTTAAGGGAGAAAATTACCCTTATCCCACAGATACCCTATCTTTTTAGGGGCACAGTAAAAGAGAACATCCTATTTGACCGCATAAATTCAAAGGATATAAATCTACAAATTTCAGATATTTATCAACTGGACAGAATATTAAAGCAGGAAGGCATAGTTGACAACAAGGGCACAAAACTTTCTGGTGGGGAAAGAAAAATTCTGGAAATCCTGAGGGGAATTAACAGAGACAGTGATGTATACATTCTTGATGAGCCATTTGCCTTTGTTGATGAAAAGTATAAGTTTTTTATAGAAGATCTCATCAAGAAAATGTTAATGGAGAAAAAAATCGTAATTCTCATAACACACAATCCGGTAGTGCTCAAATACTGTGATGCTGTGTATGAACTCAAGGGGTTAAGTCTTGTTAAAAGTAATACTTACAATTAATGTAAGCAGGTTTATACAGTCGGTGAGGTTTAGCCTTACATATGTATAATAATACAACAAAGGAGCGGTCTATGGGTTATAAAAGATCTATGTTTAATATTTATTTTAATGAAAACGGCGTTTACTACCTTTACAACAGTCTAACAGGGGCATTTGTTACCCTTGAGCCAGAATATGTGAGATTCTATGAAAATGAAGAACTCTGGGAACAGGACAAGGAAAAGCTTAAAGAGTTTAGAGAAGGTGGATTTATTGTTGATGAGAATCTTGATGAATATCGGTATTATTACTTTAAGGTTATCGATGCTCTCTGGAGAAATAGCAGACACAGTTTCACCATAGTGACTACCACAACATGCAATTTTGCATGCCCTTATTGTTATGAAGCACAGTATGGAATGCAGAGAAAGCCTATGAGCCATGAGGTCATGGAAAAAACCGTTGAGTTCATAGAAAAGAGACTGAAAAATATCAGGAAAAGTGGCGTAAATATAGTGTTTTACGGTGGAGAACCGCTCCTGAACAAAGAGGCTATTTTTTTCATCGGTGGCAGGGTCAAAGGAATAGCAAAAGAACTTGATATACATTTTTACTCGGAAATTATAACAAATGGCTATCTCTTTACAAAGGATGTAGCACAAAAAATGAAAGAAGAAGTCAATCTGACAAATGCCCAAATTACAATAGACGGCCCGGAGCGCATACATGACAAAACAAGACCTTTAAAGGGAAACGGTAAAACATTTAAGAAGATAGTGGAAAATATTATAGAAGTACTTGATAATGTGGAAGGCATACATATAAGTTGTAGGTCAAATCTTACAAAAAGCAATTATATGTATTATGGGGAACTTCTGGAGTTTGTGCATAAAAATATTCAGACAAAAGTAAAGTATCCATCAATTACATGCTACCCTTACTTTGCCATGGCAGAAAAGGACGCGACTAATCCAGTAGATAATAAAGACATTTTTACTCCCGAAGAATATGCTAAAGTGTATGTGAAGGAAATTCTCCCCCTTCTTCTAAAATACAAGCATATTGATATAGAGCATATCATACCTGAGCCCAGATTTTATTTATGTATGGCGCCTTCACCAGATGGAGTTTTGATAGAGCCAGACGGAACACTGAAAAAATGCTGGGATCTTGTAGGTTTAAGAGAACACTCAATTGGTAACATATTTGATGGCATTCACCCCGAAAAGGAACTGCAGTGGTTGGGATATGAGTTCTTTGGAGAGGAATGTAAAAGTTGTTCATTTCTTCCTGTCTGCGGAGGGGCATGCGCGAAGAAGGTTATTGTTGATGGAGAAAGGCCATGTGATTTTAGAAAGTATGTGATAAATGACCTTCTAAAATTTGCTTATACCCATACGAGTATGGATAATGAAAGAAATTCTTAAGTTTTCCCTGGAACATATTAAGAGAGAAAATAAACTATGCAGCGGCTTTCCTGATAGTTTTCATTACAACTGCATTGACTCTGCCCGTCCCCTTCCTTTTTAAAAAGATGATAGACAGTGCTATATACAATAAAGAGCTCGGCTATTTTGCAATTTACATAGGTGTGATACTCGCAATTACATTTTTGAGAGAAGGTGGCAGGCTAATAACTAATATCACAATGGAAAAAAGCCTTATAAGGATTGTGACTAAAATCAAAGATGAACTTACAAAGAGTTTCTTAAAATATGCCCTCTACCCCCACGAAAAACCAGGATATGTGGTTTCACGTGTTTATGATGAACCTGAAGATTTCAGGGAACTGTTCTTTGATGCATTTATTGTGATTATGAAGAGTATTATGCTCTTTTTATTTGGGTTTGTAGCCCTGATGTATCTCTCTGTACGATTAACCATTATTCTACTCTTTTTTATTCCCATATATATTTACTTCAGTACCCGTGTGAGAAATACCCTTGAGAAGTATGTTAAGGATGCAATAGAGAAAAATGCAAAGTCGCGCGAATTTATAACAAACATTGCAGAGTTTCCTTTTGAATATAAAATTTTTGATAAAAACTCCAACCTTTTAAAGAAGGCAGATGCTGAAATTAAGGGAGTAATGGGCACATACTACCGGTATTCAAAACATGCTTATATTTACGATGTGGTGATGAATATCCTGAATGATATAATACCTGTCACAATTGTAATTATGGGTGTTTATGAGATATTCAAGGGGAGAATGACGGCAGGTGGTCTTTTCTCTTACACAAGTATGCAAAGTTATTTACTCAATCCTATACAAACTTTGATAGGTCTTAGGGTAAAATTAGTGCAAACGCAAACAGTATATAAAAGATATAAGGAATTTTATCCCTCAAACCCAAATTATAGATTTGAAATTAACACAAAACAACCTGAGATTGTCAAAATACGACATCTTTATGTAAAATTACAGGAGCGAGTTATTCTAAAAGATGTAAACTTTGAGATAAGCGAAGGAGAAAAAGTGCTTATAGTTGGACCGAATGGTTCGGGAAAGACCATGCTTCTTCGTGCCATATCAGGTTTCCTGAAGGATTACAAAGGCCAGATTTCATATAATGTTCATCCCTACCAGGCAATTTCCGCATTTCTGGATTCTTCGCCATTGTTTAAAGGCACTCTGCTGGAAAATATCACTTTTAGCAAAGATATTTATAACAGCAAGAGACTTACAAAGATTATGGAAATTACAAATCTGATTGATAAATACGAGCCCTCTTATTTAATTGATGTTAACGGAAAGAATCTTTCTCAGGGAGAAAGACGGAAGGTTCTTCTCGCCAGAGCGCTTTACAAGGATGCACTCCTGTATCTTCTTGATGAGCCGCTTCAACATATACCTTCCGTAGAGGCTCTCAAGATTTTTGGAGATATTATCAGATTTTTAAAAGATAGATCTTTGATTTGTGTTATGCATAAACCAGATGAATTTATTGATAGTTTTGAGAGGGTATTGGAGTTTGAAAATAAAGAATTAATTCTGAAATAATTTAAAAATAAAAGGAGGTATATATGAATCTTGTAAGCATTTTACTTATGACTGTATCCTTGCACAGTGTAGACAGATTTAACAGTGTAGATGATTTTATAAGAGATTATTCTAACCTTGAGCCTTTTTATTTTTATAAAGTGTTTCCAGGATATGATACCATTCACCCTGTTAACACGATAAAGGCGTATGCAGGTTATACGGAGAAATCCTTGCTATTCTTGATAGAATGGGATTCAATAAGACCCATTTCAGGTACCAAAGGTTACGACAGCAGGGATATATACATGGGGGATTATATAGGAGTGTATTTGTCCCCCTTTAAAAACAGGGAATTTGCTTATGGTTTTATTGCATCACCTGGTGGGGGTATGATGGATTATATTTTAACCCAGCATGGATTTTCTGCAAAGGAATGGGATGCACTATGGGATTTCAAAAATATAACTATGAGGAATGGGAAATGGGTTTCTCTCTTTGCCATACCTTTCAAGAGCATTTTCTTTGAGGACTCTATTTTCTTTATAAATTTGTTCGCGAACTCCTTTCTAAAAAATGTTTTATATGCCACAGACTATAATCAACCTATAAGTGGCACCTATAATATGGAGAAAATTGTACTTTCCGGTTTTGATATTCAAAACAGCAGGATAAAATTGGATGCAATACCATATATAAGAGCAGAAAAAAGAGAAGACAGCACATCTTTAAATGTAGCAGGTGGTGGAATAATAGAGGTAAAACCAAACTTTTTCTCACTTTTAAGCCTTGCATATAATCCCGATTTTTCTACGGTTGATCTTGATGTAACCTCTCTTGATGTGAATATATATCCAAGGTATTATCCAGAAAAAAGGAAATTCTTTACTGAAGGTAGCGGAAATTTTGCTTTTTCTTTGCCGGTTTATTATTCCAGGAACATAGATACCTTAAAATATGGTCTTAAAGGTGTGTATGAGAAGGAGAAATATTCACTTTATGGTATTTATGCTTATTATAACACAAGTAATCAATTCTTTGGGATTGGCTTAAACGGGAAAAAGGTAATAAAAAATCTTGATCCATACATGCGTGTATTGAAAGATGACAGCATCGTTCAGGTTGTGGGAGGTGCAAATTACTATGTCCCATTTATAGGTAGCATGCTCTCTGCTGAAGGTGGATACAATTTTCAAAATAGTAATACAGCTATTGAGGTTTTCTTATCCCACCAGAGGTATCCGGGATTTAGTATTAATATGGACATAGCATCCATAGATACGGCATTTATAAGCAAAATCGGAAAACCATGGTATAACAACACGTTACGAGGAAGTGTATTTGCTTCTTACGGTTGGATTTTAAGTAATGGAATATTTAGACCATCATTAATGGTATATGGTGAAAATCTCTATGGTAAAATGAGTAAATCCAGCATTTACAAGGAAAGAAGTCTTAAACTTCAGATAATTGCATATCATAATATTTTTAGCGGTATAGGATTCAGAGAAGATATATACAATACAGGTAGTGGAGATATGGTGTGGAAAGGGATTCCCGTAAGTATAGGCATTGACACAAGATATGTATCACCTACGATTTATTATTACTACGATCTTGAAAATAAAAACAGTTTTCTCAGCCTAAATAGTGGATTTCATATAATGGAATCAATGCTTAATTTATCTGTTAGTGCTAAAAAACTCAGTCAGGGAGCAGATTCGCTAATTACTACCGTCTATGGTGAACTTCCTCTCTATAAGAGGGTGATTTTAAAACCATTTATTGAATATACCCATTATACAGCAAATGGAAATCCCGAAAGTAAAAATGTGCATTTCAATATGAGAGAGTTTATATATATAAATAGATTTACACAAATAGCTCTTCTTCAGAATGCGGTATATGATTTAAAAACAAAGTCTTTTGCACAAAAGAATTTCTTATTTAGAGTGCAGTTATACTGGCAAATCCTTTAGTTATATAATAAAATAAGTGCAACAAAGAGGAATTAAGTGAAGTGGTTAAAAAAGTAGCAGCAATTTTATCATTTAGTGGATGCAGTTCTCAAAAGAAACAACATACTTCCTGCGATAAGGTTCACTGTACCTGCGTTGGACCCAATGTATGTCACCAGGTTTCACATCATGTAGAATGCACATCTAAATAATTATATACTTGTGCCACGGGATACCTCGCATATTTGAAATTATGGACCCGGAACAAATACTTATCTTTAGGTAGTTTCGTGTACATGACTTTTTTTGTATAATTTTAACGCTCACGTGGGGCTGTAGCTCAGTTGGGAGAGCGCCAGAATCGCACTCTGGAGGCCAGGGGTTCGAATCCCCTCAGCTCCATTTTTTATTTTATAATCCCTGTTTTCTTGGTGGTAAGCGGAACTCCCATCTTGCAAAGGGGACATTCTTCGGGTTTATAGGTGTTTGCACTGACCTTGAGTCCCGCAATAAGCGGTATGCCCATGAATTCGTCGGTTTTATTATCTCTTCTGTCAATTAAAACGTAAATACCTCGCACCTCTGCTCTACCCTCAAGAATTTTCAACACCTTTT
>JALVYB010000005.1 GCA_027038175.1 Caldifarciminota bacterium
GAACAGTTATGTGTTTACTTTAAGGTCGATGGGATATGAGAAGGAACCTGAAGATGAGAATTTAAGACAGGCAATTTATAAGTTGGCAGAGGACCTTGTTAAGCGCGAAATTATCCTTGATAGATTTGCGGACATTGAAGGACTTGAGATAACCGATGAAGAACTCGCCGAGGAAATTGAAAAAAGAGCAAAAGAGTATAATATGTCAAAAGAAAAGTATGAGAGAGAACTTAAGAAGAGAGGTGAACTTGAGGGCCTTCGTAATGTTTTAAGAAGAAGGAAGGCAATGGAGGCAATGAAAAAATTGGTTAATGTGGAGGTGATTTTAGAATGAATGATGAGAAAATAAAGGATATTGTTTCTCAGTATGTTCCTATTGTCATAGAACAGACAGGGCGTGGAGAGCGTGCATATGATATTTATTCAAGGCTTTTAAAGGACAGAATAGTGTTTATAGGTTCCGCGATTAACGATTATGTTGCGAACCTTGTAACAGCCCAGTTACTCTTCCTTGAAGCAGAAGACCCTGAAAGGGATATATTCCTTTATATAAACTCACCGGGTGGTTCGGTTACAGCGGGTCTTGCTATTTACGATACCATTCAGTATATATCACCGGATGTTTCCACTATTTGTATAGGTATGGCGGCTTCCATGGGAGCAGTTCTCCTTGCCGCCGGGGCAAAGGGCAAAAGATACAGTCTTCCCCATTCAAGGATTATGATACATCAGCCATGGGGTGGTGTTCAGGGTCAGGCTATTGATATAAAGATACATGCAGAGGAAATTATGAGAATAAGGAAGATGCTTAACGAAATACTTGCTCATCATACGGGTAATCCAATTGAGAGAATAGAGAAGGATACGGATAGAGAATTTTTCATGTCTGCTCAAGAAGCAAAAGAGTATGGAATTGTTGACCAGATTATAGTTTCAAGGAAGGGAAAGGGTAATGCCAAGAAAGAAGAGTGAGCCTGCCTGTTCCTTTTGCGGAAGACCTGCAAGTCAGGTAAAGAGGCTTATAAGTGGCATAAATGCCTATATATGTGATGATTGTATAAAACTTGCTTACAACATAATCAGTGAGGAAGAGGAAACAAAGAAAAGGTTCAGGACCTTTCATCTTCCCACTCCTGAGGAAATAAAGGAATTCCTTGACCAGTATGTTGTGGGGCAGGATAGGGCAAAAAAGGCTAT
This sequence comes from Caldifarciminota bacterium, assembly GCA_027038175.1. Lineage (GTDB taxonomy): Bacteria > Hydrothermota > Hydrothermia > UBA1063 > CAJXJZ01 > CAJXJZ01. Next base: position 1,198 of record JALVYB010000005.1, read on the forward strand.
CGCTGTCGCTGTTTACAACCACTATAAGAGGCTTAAGAATCCTCCAAAGGATATAGAGCTGGAGAAGAGTAATGTACTTCTTATTGGCCCCACTGGTTCTGGAAAAACCCTTATAGCAAGGACACTTGCGAAGATGCTCGATGTTCCATTTGCGATTTATGATGTCACATCCCTTACAGAGGCGGGTTATGTAGGAGAAGATGTTGAAAACATTTTCGTTAGGCTTTTGCAGGCGGCTGATTATGACCTCGAGCGGGCACAGATGGGAATTATTTATCTCGATGAAATAGATAAGATAGCGAAACCTCATGGAGATAATCCATCAATTACAAGGGATGTTTCAGGAGAGGGCGTGCAGCAAGCGCTTTTGAAGGTTCTTGAGGCGAATGTGGTGAATGTTCCTCCAAAAGGAGGCAGAAAACATCCTGAACAGGAGTTTATAAGATTTGATACTCGTGATGTTCTCTTTATTATGGGTGGGGCTTTTGTAGGACTTGAAAACATTATAAAGGAACGTCTTGGAAAAAGAGCAGTTGGTTTTTTAAGTGAAGAGGATAGGGGTATAAAGGGCACAGAGAGCGTTCTCAGGTATGTTGAACCTCATGACATTATAAAGTTTGGTTTTATTCCTGAGTTTATTGGTAGAGTGCCTGTTATTGCCACACTGGACCCACTTGGAGTGGATGATCTTGTGAGGATACTTACAGAGCCAAAGAATGCGATTGTCAAGCAGTTTAAAAAATACTTTGAGATGGAAGGCGTGGAACTGGTTATAGAAAAATCTGCTCTTAGAAAGATAGCAGAAATTGCAATACAGAGGGGAACCGGAGCAAGGGGGCTAAGGGCCATACTTGAGAATGCATTGTTGGATATTATGTTTAAACTACCTTCGATGAAAGATGTTAAAAAAATTATAATTGACGAAAAAGTAATTGCAGAAAATGCACTTCCATTGATGGTAAAAAGAGATATAAAGAAGAAGGCAAAATGAGTGAGAAAGTAGTTTATCCCGTTATAATAGTAAGAGAAATGGTGCTGTTCCCAAAGCAGGTACAGCACATAGTAATAGCAAGGCCATTTTCACTTAAAGCGGCGAGAGAGGCCTTATCCACGACAAGAGAGGTGGTGTTGATACCCCAAAAGGATGCAGAGAAAGAGTTGCCCGATGTAGATGACCTCTATGATGTGGCGACACTGGGACAGTTCCTTCATTACTCAACACCTCAAGACGGAAGTATAAGGGGTATAATAGTCGGTGAGCACAGGCTCAGGATTCACAGGGTTTTCCGGGACGATGAGGGTATCTACAGGGTTGAGGCTGAAATAGATGATTTTGTCGTGGAGAATCCTGATGAGGTTAAAGCAAAAATGCGTATATTCCGTGATTATATCGAAAAATTCCGTGAGGCAGTCACTCCAACGTCCATACTTGAGAGGTTTAATCCAGAGGAGCCTCTTGTCCCTATAGGAGAAATGTTATTGCTTTTGCCACTTACAACAGAAGAGAGGGTTGGTTTGTTAAAACTCAGAACTGTGGATGAATTACTCGAGAGAACGATAGAACTCATTATAACTGAACTTGAACTGAACAAAATAAAACTCAATATTGAGAAGAGGGTCAGGGAAAACATAGAGCGTAACCAGAAACAATTTTATCTAAGAGAGAAACTTAAGGAAATTCAGAAAGAATTAGGTGAAGAGAAGAGTGACGTTCTGGTTATTGAGGAGAAAATTAAGAAAGCCAGATTACCCAAAGAGGTAAAAAAGAAGGCTCTCGAGGAGTTTGCAAGGCTTAAGATACTTCCTCCAATGTCCCCTGAATACGGTGTAACAAGGACTTATCTTGATTGGTTGTTAACGCTTCCATGGAAAAAGCGTAGTAGAGATAATCTTGATATTGAGCACGCAAGAAAGGTTCTTGATGCAGACCACTATGGTCTGAAAGAGCAGAAAGAAAGAATACTTGAATATCTTTCTGTGTTTAAGTTAAAGAGGAAGACGAAGGGTGAGGTTATATGCTTTGTTGGTCCACCTGGTTCAGGCAAGACATCTCTTGCAAAATCTATCGCAAAGGCTCTTGGAAGGAAGTTTGTGAGAGTATCTCTTGGTGGATTGCACGATGAGTCAGAGATAAGGGGGCATAGAAAGACCTATGTGGGGGCAATGCCCGGGAAGATAATCCAGCAGATTAAGAAGGCAGGGACAAAGAATCCTGTATTTCTTCTTGATGAGATTGACAAAGTTGGTAAGGACTGGAGAGGTGACCCTTATGCAGCCCTCATGGAGGTGCTTGACCCGGAGCAGAACAGCACGTTTCAGGATAATTATCTTGAGGTGGAATTTGACCTTTCAGAGGTTATTTTTATAACCACAGCAAATACCATCTATACAATACCCAAGCCTCTGCTGGATAGGATGGAAATTATCCGTCTCAAAGGGTATCTTGACTTTGAAAAGCTGAATATTGCAAAATATCATCTTATCCCACGAGAAACAAGAGAGATGGGGCTTTCGCCGGAACTTGTGGAGTTTGAAGACGATGCAATTCTTGAAATAATCAGGTCTTACACGAGAGAGGCTGGAGTAAGAGAACTTGAAAGGCAGATTAAGAGGATTCTTCGTAAGGTTGCCCGCAGATATGTAGAAACAGGAAAAGGCACAAAGATAACAAAAGATAACCTTAGAGAGTTTCTTGGAATCCCGAAATATAGGAAACAGGCTGCAGCAATAGAATTACCGGTAGGTGTAGCATATGGACTTGCCTGGACTGAGTATGGTGGTGAAATTTTGTCTGTTGAGTCCAGAAAGATGAAGGGTAAAGGGAATCTCGAACTTACAGGACAGCTTGGAGAGATTATGAGAGAATCTGCAAAGACTGCATTGAGTTACATAAGGAGTAACTTTGAAAAATTTGGCCTTGAACACGATTTTTACGAAAAAATTGATATACATATACATGTTCCAGAAGGTGCCATTCCCAAGGATGGACCTTCTGCGGGTGTTGCATTGCTTGCTTCAATGCTTTCCACATTAACCGGCAAAAAGGTAAAGAATTCAATTGCCATGACCGGGGAAATAACGCTTTCTGGCAGGGTGCTCCCTGTCGGCGGGCTTGATGAAAAATGTCTTGCAGCAAAAAGAGGTGGCATTAAAGAAGTGATAGTGCCAAAGGAGAATGAAAGAGAGATTGAAGAGATGAACGAAGAGATTAAAAAGGACCTTAAGTTCCATCTTGTGGAGAACCTCGACGAGTTTGTTGACCTTATTTTCACTTCCTGATGAGAGGTAAACAACCAATCTCAGTTGAGGAAAATAAAAGAGAGAGAGTTTTACTTGTTTCGTTAATACACGATTCTTCCAAAAGACACAGGGCTCTTTATCGTTTTGAGGAACTTGAGGGGCTTGTTAAAACTGCCGGTGGAGAGGTTTTTGAGAAGGTTCTTCAAATAAAGGATAAAGTAGACCCTTCATATTACATAGGGAAAGGGAAGGCAGAGGAAATCAAAAGACTTGTTGAGGCTTATGGAATAGACACAGTTTTATTTGATACTGAACTTACTCCTGCACAGCAGAAAAATCTGGAGGACCTCATAAAAGCCAAGATTATAGACAGAAACGTGTTAATAATGGACATTTTTGCACTCCATGCAAGAACCAGAGAGGCAAAAATCCAGGTGGAACTTGCCCAGCTCAAATACCGCCTCCCAAGGCTTACAGGATTTGGAATAGAATTATCGAGGCTTGGGGGAGGAATAGGCACACGGGGCCCAGGGGAGAAAAAACTTGAAGTTGAAAAACGAAGGATAAAGGAGCGTATTCAGCGACTGGAAAAAGAGCTCAAAGAGATAGAAAAGCACATAAAAGTACAGTCGAAAAGAAGAAAAAACGTATTTAAAATAGCACTTGTAGGCTATACAAACGCAGGCAAATCAACCCTTATGAACACTCTTGCCAGAGAAAATCTCAAAGTGGCTGATTCTTATTTTTCAACCCTTGATGCCACAACAAGGAAGTTTTTCTTGGATACTCAAAAGGAAGTTGTGCTTTCTGACACTGTGGGGTTTATTGAGGACCTTCCTCCATATCTTGTAGCATCTTTTCGTTCTACATTGAAGGTCGCAACGGATGCAGACCTTCTTCTCCATGTAGTGGATACGTCAAGGCCAGGAGTAGAGGAGAGAATCAGGATAGTTGAGAAAACCTTATCAGATATAGAGTGTGAGGATAAACCCCGGATTATAGTATTTAATAAAATAGACCTTGTACTTGAAGAAACCGTTTTATTGAGACTTAAAGACCGCTATCAAAACTCGGTACTTTTGTCTGCTGTGACGGGTGAGGGTGTTGAAGAGTTGAAAACTGAAATAAGGGATATAATTGCAGATATATCGTCCTGAGCAAAATAATATAGATAAAGCATTTATTTGAAACGTGTATCGTACCCCTATTGAAAAACAACTCATAAGGTGTATAATATAACCATGAGAAAAATCGCTATTTTATTGCTCTTTGCTGGGTTAGGATTTGCTCAGTCCCCGTTTCAGACAATAATAGAATTTTCAGGTATGAGATGGGGAGTATTTACAAACTATGATAAAGGAAGTGGAAATAAGTTCACAAAGGACGCGGTATACGTGGACAGTTTTGGTTATCTTCACCTTAAAGCTTACGCAGTGCGTGCAGATAGCGGCATAAAATTCTATGCGTCTGGTATAATATCCACCACAAAATACCTCTATGGAGTGTATAAATTTGAAACCCTTGGCAGGCTGGATAATTTCTACAATACAGATTTCGGCCCTTTTTTGTATGATTGGGAAAGAGGTATATACGAGATTGACATAGAATATTCAAGAGCGATTAATAGTAAAGGAAATCCCGGTAACTACTATCTCCATTACATGCCTAAAGGGAAACACCTTAGAAAGGGTTACAATTTTACTCTGCCCGGTGATAGTGTACACGCTTTTCATTACATATACCTTTTTCCGGATTCAATAGTGCTCAAAACCACTGTTCTTGAAAAAGGCAGAGAGAAGATATATGGATACCATGTATTCAAGGATAAAAGATTTATCCCCAAAAGACCGGTCTATATGGAAATTTACCTCTGGTGGCCAAGAAGGGATACTACGCATGAAAAAGAGAGGGAGATTGTAATAAAGAGTGTAAAATTTGAGTCCTTTAAAGAGTCCAGAAAGCAAAAGACACATCCCAGACATCTTAAAGTGAACAAACTTGGAAAATAGTATTCTCACATGAAAAGAGTTCTCTTTTTAGCCTCTCTTTTTGTAATAATTTTTGTTGCAGGCTGTAAAAACAAAGAGGAACAAAATAGTAACATATATATATCAAGCTGGGCATATCAGCTCCAGAATGCAGACCCTGATGAAATAGCAGAATCAGGTTTTGACCTTGTAGTGATGGACTATTCGCGGGATGGCTCTCAAGAAGGGGAATACACACGAGGGGACATCCAGAAAATCAAAGATTCCGGTGTAATACCTGTGGCTTACATGAGCATAGGTGAGGCAGAAAATTACAGGTTTTACTGGAAAGAGGAATGGGACACATTGCCCCCTTCGTGGTTTGGCAGAGAGAACCCAGAGTGGAGAGGAAATTATGCTGTGAAATACTGGGATGGAGAGTGGAAAAATATACTTTACGAATACATTGATAGAATTATAAATGAAGGGTTTATGGGCATTTACCTTGATAAGGTTGATGAATATGAATACTGGGCTCGTATAGACAATAGAGAGGATACAGTGCTTTCTATTAATGATGCTGCGTTAAAAATGGCTTATTTAATAAATAATCTTGCACAGTATGCAAAAGAGAAAGAGCCCGACTTTTATATAATACCACAGAATGGTGAGGAGATACTTAAATATGATAGAAGTCTTTTAAATATAGTCTCCGGCTGGGCTGCAGAGGACCTCTTTTACAATGGAACCACGCCTTATGACGAAACTGAGGCTGAATGGATTTTACATAACAGAATACCATATCTTGATACGGTTTTATCGCATAATAAATTTGTATTAAGCGTGGATTACGTTGATGATGGAACAGGGTATAGAGGGGAAAACAAAGAGAGGATAGACGATTATATAAACAAAGCCAGAAAAAAAGGATATATTCCCTACGTTGCCATACAGGATAGAGAACTTGATGAGTTAAATATAATAGAAGGCATACAACCTTAACATCTGGTTTCCCCTTGAAGATGTATTTGAGAAGAGTTTAAAAAGTTCGTTTCTTTATTTAGCATTTGACTTAATTTGCATATTGCCTATACAGCATCCAGGCAGTATAATATATCACAGAAGTTAAAGTTTTAACTTTCACAATATGGGATAAAATATGGAGCATGAGTTCATGGTGCACGCATACGAGAGGTGGGATGGAGGTGGATCGCATGTCTCGTCGAGTGAGTTACACATGTATATACTATTTGCATATATATAAACTTCGCTCTATAATACTTACTGCAGAAAAAGGAGGTGCTATATGAAGCGGTTTATTCATGTGCTGTTGCTTTTTGTGGCGACGGAACTCTTTGCAGCCACAAATACTGGCAGGGTGTGGATAATGTCGTACAATACATTCGGTATCAGCAGGCATCTTGGGTTTGTTCTAACGCCGGAGGTAAGATATGAGTTTGCGCGTGAATACTCAGCACCAAAGGGCTTCTATATGCTGGGGTTGTTTGCAGGACCTGAGTATTTAACAAGAATTGGGAAAACCATGCTTCGTGTTCCTTTTCTTTATTATTACATGAGATTTCCTGTGAAAACAAATTCATCCTATTATACAAGCCACAGTTTTGACATAAGACCTGAGATTACACTTAAGGGGAAAAAATGGATATGGAAAAACAAGTTTTTGTTTCATAACACGTTTTATTCAACCATGTATAATGCTGATTCACTGCGTCGTGGTTATTCCCTTATGTTCAGGTACTATTTGATATTCTATTACAGAATTAAACGAAATTTATATGCTGGAATTACGGAGTATCCAATATTTGGTATAATTGCGGATAATGAGGCAGAAGCAAAAACAGGACCGGGCTTTACTGAGAAGGGATTTAATGCCAATAGGTTTTTTATAGGCTTTATGTATGCTGTATCTCCGCATCTTCAGATTATCCCGAGGTATTGTCTTGAGTTAAAATATGGGAGTGTACCATCTTCTGGCAGGACTGTTTTAGAAAAGAACCACTATATTACTCTTTTAATTAACTATAAATGGGGGAGAAAGTAATGAAAAGTGTTGCAAGGCTGGCGGGACACTTCAAGAAGAACCTGTTTATTTACACGGTAATTTCAATTATCATTGGCTGGATAGCCGGCCTGAAATCTCCCCACTTTGCTAAAGTCCATGCCCAGGAAATAAAACTCTTAATCACAGTTTGTGTATTTTTCCTCATTTACCCCATGATGGTAAATCTGAACCTTGGAATGCTTGGGAAGGCCATAAAAAAGCCGGGACCCGTGCTTGTAAGTTTCTTCTACAATTTTATTCTCACTCCGATAATAAGCGTTATCCTTGCAAAACTTTTTATAAAAAATCCAGTACTTGCACTCGGATTTTTCCTTGTCATGCTTGTTCCTGGAGCATCTACGAGTATAGCCTATACAGGACTTGCAGATGGCAGTATTGAGGTTGCAACTGTGACTCTTGCTGCTAATTTCATAGCAATTCCATTTACTCTCCCGTTTTTTATGAAAATTCTTGCATCAAGTTATCATGTCCCGCTTCCACTTGGTATGATGTTAAAGTCCATTCTCATTGTGCTCATACTCCCTATGATACTTGGAGTTATAACAAGGGATATTATTATCAGGGCAAAAGGGGAAGAGGGGTTAATCCGGTTAAAACCGGTTCTATCCATTATAGCAATGCTTGCTCTTTTCTTCATTGTTGCTTTGATTTTCTTCATGAAAGCCAAAATGCTCCTTACAAAATGGAAGATGTTGATAGCGCTTGGAGTTATTACGCTCTTATACATTATTCTGATGCTTTATGTCATCACTCTTCTGGACAAGCATCTCTTTAAACTGGATTATAAAAAACACATGGGTATAGTATTTTTAAGCACAGGAAAGAATAACGGTACTGCAATTGCTATAGCAATGCTTATGTCAAACCCATTACTTGCCATACCGGCTGCCATTTTACCTCTTTTTCAGGTCATTTTTCTTATAGGTTATTTGAACATGGCAGAAAAAATTAAAAAGTATTTTGGATACGTTTCGGATGAAAATGGAGGTGTGTGATGTTCAGTAGAGTTATTGTAGCAATTGATTTTTCAGAGATTTCCAAAAAGCAAATAGAGTGTGTCAATAAATTGAAAGAAGCGGGATGCACGGAGGCTGTTCTGGTTTCGGTTATAGAGGAGCCCACGCTGGAAGAGTCAGTTGAGGTATGCGAATTTGAAGATGAGGATTTCAATCTGTGCATAAAGGATGTTGAGGAGAAACTTAAGAAAAATCGTGAGAAGAAACTTGAAAAACTGGCAGAGAATCTGCATGTTAACTATAAAATAGACGTAAGGTTCGGAAAACCTTTCAAGGAAATAATATCTTCAGCAAAAGAAAATGATGCAAGTTTAATCATAATGGGCTCACATGGCAGGGGAAAAATAGAGGAACTGCTTGTGGGAAGCGTAACAGAAAATGTTATTCGCCATTCCCACATTCCCGTCCTTGTTGTGAAATAAAAAGGAGGTTTTGCATGTTAAAGAAAAAGCCTATTGAAGAAATAAAAACTGAGAGTGCCAGAAAATCAATAATTACCCAACACGAGAAATTTGGCAAGACCATTTCAGTAAATGGGTGTTTTGGAAGTTCAAATCTCGGACAGATAACAGGATTTGCGGCAAGAGAAATTGTAAAAAGAATCCCCGGCACCTTTATGAGATGTCCGATTGCCCTATTTCCGGAAGTAGAGGGTCCCTCGCAGGTTTTGCTTTACGATGATTTCAATGTGACCATTGATGGGTGTAAGGCGAGATGCCTTAAAAAGACGCTTGAAAAGGCAGGATTAAAGGTACACCTTTCCTATGCTCTGGATGAAGATTTTGGACTTGAGAAAAAACCGGGACCTGATTACGATGAAAAGGCAGTGGCGGTGGTGGCAGAGAGGATAGTGCGTGATATTGAAAAATTAAAAGAAACAATGATGGTAAAGATGTAGTTTTACGTTCATGCCCATTGAAATAGAATGTTGATATGCCCGAAGAAGTAATCAGGGTCTATGACCTGAAAAAATACTATGGAGATTTCCCTGCTGTAAAAGGAATCTCTTTTTCTGTTAAAAAGGGAGAAGTGTTTGGGTTTCTTGGTCCCAATGGTGCAGGCAAAACCACAACCATCAGGATGCTTACGGGGATACTTGAACCCAGTGAGGGAAGGATTGAGGTTTTTGGTATGGATGTCACAAAAAACAAGCTAAAAATAAGAGAACGCGTGGGGATAGTGCCTGAGATGGCAAATCCTTACATTGACCTTTCTGCAATGCAAAACCTGTTCCTCATGGGAAGACTTTACGGGATGAAAAAGAGGGAGATTAAAGAGAGAAGTTTGAGCCTTCTTGAAACATTTAAGTTATACAATAAAAAGGACCAGAAAGTAAGAACGTTTTCAAAGGGCATGAAGCAGAGATTAAGCCTTGCAATGGCGCTTTTACCAGATCCGGAACTTTTATTCCTTGATGAGCCGACCTCAGGCCTTGATGTCATGAGCGCGAGGTTAATTAAAGACATTATTATTTCAGAACAACAAAGGGGCAAAACCATATTTTTGAATACACATAATATGCAGGATGCAAACGAACTTTGTAATCGTGTTGCCATAATAAATCATGGCAAAATAGTGGCTATAGATACCCCGGAAAAGATAAAAGAACTTGGGGCGAAGTATAACGTGGTGGAGGTTTCCTTTTCGCCATTTAAGGTAAATGAAGACTTTTTCTCAGGGAAAGTAAAAATATCAGGGAATAAATTGAATATACACACAGAGGATGTTCACAGGACTATTGAAGAGATTGTAGAGTTTGCCAGAAGAGAAAAAATAAAAATAGTAACATTAAATGTTAAAAAACCTTCACTTGAAGATATTTTTATGGAAATCGTGAAAGAAAATGCGTAAATTAAGCCCTTTTTATCGTTCTCTTGCTATTGCTAAAAAAGATATGCTTATTTTTTATTTAAAAGGTCCTGTGGTTATAATGGGACTTTTGTTTCCATTTTTCCTCTTTGGAGCATTTTTAATAGGCAGACATCTTCCGCATTCTTACCTTTTCGTTGTTCTTATGTCAATGACAACCTTTTTTACTTCAACCGCGGTGGGTCCCACAATTATTCCATGGGAAGCAAGGAGTAAGACATTTGAAAGACTTATTTCTTCCCCTGTATCCCTCACAACCGTTCTTCTGGGTGATATGCAGGCATCCTTTTATTTTGGTTTGATTATCACCCTGCTTGTCTCATCAGTTGGCTTTTTCCTCAAAATACATGTTAATTTTGCAATTTTTTCTATCGCAGTTATTCTTGCCCTTCTTGCTTTTTCATCTATGACGATTTTAATGTCCTCCTATCCACCTACTGATATTCCGGCGGATGTAATGATGCTGTCATCGCTTATTAAATTTACCCTTCTTTTTATAAGCGGTATATTCGTTCCAATAAGTAAGTTGCCTCCTTATGCTCGCTGGGTATCTATGCTCTCACCACTTACCTATCTTGTGGATGCCTTGCGCCATGCCACGTATATTTCGGCCTTCTTTTCTGTTTATACTGATTTTGTCCTCCTTTTATTTTTTGCTATATTATTTTTTGTCCTGGGAGTTTATATTCACCAGCAGGTTCTTGAAAAGAGATTTATGTAGGCTAAAGTTTATTTTTGAGGAATAGCGATGCATTGCCAGAACGCAGGTTTTCCTTTAAAATATTAACACGGGCGATTAGCTCAGGTGGTTAGAGCGCTTGCTTGACATGCAAGAGGTCGGAGGTTCGACTCCTCCATCGCCCACTTTATTTGTATTTAACCCCAAAGGAGGAATATTACTATGAAAAGAACTTATCAGCCCTCGAGAATCAAGAGAAAGAGAAGACACGGCTTTAGAGCAAGGATGAGAACAAAAAGCGGTAGAAGAGTAATCCAGAGAAGAAGAGCAAAGGGAAGAAGAAGACTCACTGCTTGAGACTGATAACCTTGAGCGCAATAGAAATAAAGAGGCTATTTGAGAGGGGAAAGAAAATAAGTGGCACTTATCTCGCCGCCCGGTACATGAATATGGGCGAGAAAAAAGTAGGTGTTGGGGCTTCGGGCAAAATTAAGTCCAAGCCTTTTAGAAACAGAATTAGAAGAAGAATTAGAGAACTTTTTAGATTAAATTGGGACATGTTGCCTGACTATCATATATTTATAGTCGGGCGGAGTTCTGCTGCGGAGGTAGAATGGAAAGAGCTGGAAAGGGACTTTCTAAATCTGATAGAAAAAATAAAACACTCTTAGAAAAGGGGTTAGTAGGTGGTATAGTATTTTATCAAAAAGCTATCTCTCCATACCTGCCCCATACCTGTAGATATTATCCAACCTGTTCCGAATATTCTAAAGAAGCAATTAAGAAATATGGAGCCTTTAAAGGGCTTTTAAAGTCTGTATGGAGAATTTTAAGATGCAACCCCTTCTCAAAGGGAGGGTACGACCCGGTGAGGTGAGACATGGAGGATAACAGACATTTTACAAAGAACCTGTTTATTAGTTTTCTTATAGTTTTCATATTTATGATTTTCTGGCAGATGTATGTTGGAAAAAATGTTAGTAAAACTCATTCTGCTCAGCAGGATACAACAAGCACGGTAGAGGCTCAGAAAACTGCCGCTCCTGAGCAGTCAGGGAAAACATCTCTTATTGGGGGAAGGGATACTCTTAGTGTTACGGATACTCTCTGGGATGCAAAACTTACGGTCCTCAGTTCTCCTGAATTTGATGTAAACATCGCAAGACTCGGGACATACTATGATGTTTATCTTAAAAAATATCATACGCATCTTCTTGATACAACGTTTGTAAGGTTTTTCTTTACTGGTTATGAGGCCTATTCCTCGAAAGATACGTTTGTGTCCTTAAAAAATGGTACAAGAGTGTCATTCATTTCACGTGATTCCTTAAAGATTAAGAGTTTTACTTACAAACCAGATAGTTATCTTGTTGATTTTGAGTATGCTGATAAAAAAGATAGTGTAGTGTCTGTTGAATTCTATGGTGATTTGTATTTAAACCCTAAAAATGTTAAAGAGGAGAAGAGGGTTTATGCACTCGTATTGAAAACAGGTAAAGACTATAAAAAATTTCCTGTTTCAAAGCTATTGAAAAAGCAGGAAGTTTATAAATATCCTTTTAAAGATGTTGAATTTGTGGGCCTGAAAAGTAAGTATTTTATGTTTGTTGTAGTGAACAACAATCATGAAGAGGGGACACTTGAATTTGGTGTTAAATCCGGAAAACCTTATTTTAAAATTACAGAAAATAAGAACAATGCTCATTTTCTCGTATATCATGGACCTATTGAATACTTCCTTTTGAAAAAGATAGGTTATGGTCTTTTTGCCAACTACGACTTTGGTGGTGCGCTTATTGCCCCGTTTTCCATGGCAATGCTGTATATCTTTAAATTCCTTCATTCGTTTGTTCCCAACTGGGGATGGACGATTGTTCTCTTTGCATTCCTTATGAAAATTGTATTCTTCCCACTTACATATAAGGGGCTGGCATCTATGAGGAAGATGCAGCGGTTGAAGCCAGAGATAGATAAACTTCAGAAGATTTATAAAAATGACCCTCAGAAATTACAGAAGGAAATGATGGAGCTTTATAAAAAGCATGGAGTGAATCCGTTTTCAGGATGTCTTACTCTTATAATTCAGTTACCTATTTTCTGGGCCCTGTACAGGATATTGAGAATGACAATAGACTTGAGGGGTGCTGAGTTTATCTGGTGGATTAAAGACTTATCGGTTAAAGATCCTTATTATATATTGCCAATTTTAATGGGTATAACAAGTATTATTCAGGCTAAATTACAACAGACAGGAGCACAGGATGGGCAGACCAAACTCTTTACCTATTTTATGCCCATCTTTCTTGTGATTATATTTATTTCCTTACCTTCGGGTATTGTTCTTTACTGGTTTGTATATAATTTATTCAGTGTTTTTGAAACACTATTAATTAAGAGACTGGAGGTGTCATGATGGATGAAATTCGCAGATTCTACGATGCAGAAGGGAAAACGGTGGAAGAAGCAGTAGAAAAGGCGCAAAAGGCCCTGGACATGGTGGGCAGGCCCTTAAGATATGTAATTATGTCAGATGGAAAAGGGAACCGCCCTGCCATGATAAGGGTCTTTCTAAATCTTGAGGAGGTTGAACTCATTGAAAACCTCATAAATGAGTTTTTTGGAAAACTGGGGGTAAAGCCTCAGATACATATGATCCCGAGGCAGAAGAGGTACTATGTAAATATCATTACTAAAAAGTACGATTCTGTGCTCATAGGAAGAAATGGTGAAACACTGAAGGAACTTGACTATCTTCTCAGTATTCTTGTGCGCAGGAAAAAACCTGACCTGCACCTTACGGTTGATGTCAATGGTTACCGTGAAAGGAGGAAAAGATTCCTCATTAATAAAACCATTGCTATTGCAAGGCAGGTGAGAGAAACAGGAAGAGAAATGAGCCTTGACCCCCTCTCTGAGTATGAACTCAGAATTGTAAAGGATGCCCTTAAGAAAGAGAAGGGTGTAGTTCTAAGGGCTGTTGGGAAAGAACCCAACATAACGTATGTTATTGCTCCTCGTTCATAATAGAAGGCTTTGAAGGATACTATATGTGCTCTGGCAACCGCTCCTGGAAGGGGAGCAATTGCTATTGTAAGAGTTTCGGGGCCGGATTCTTTATTTTTATATAGAAAAATCACAAAATCCTCCAGTCTCCCGAAGCCTCGCGTCTTCACTCTGAAAAATTTTTATGATACCGATGGTGAAGTTATAGATAAGGGGCTTGTTGTATTTTTTAAATCTCCCAATTCGTATACAGGCGAGGACATGCTTGAGTTTCATGTACATGGTGGGAATATTGTATCTTCTTTGCTTATAAAGACTCTAATACTTCACGGTGCGAGAATGGCAGAGCCCGGTGAGTTTACAAAAAGGGCTTTTCTAAACGGAAAGATGGACCTTCTTCAGGCAGAGGCTGTGGATGAGATTATAAGCGCTAAAACAGAATTACAATACAGGAAGGCCTTATCCAAGTTGAAAGGGAAATTAAGTAGGGAACTTGAGCCTGTTCTGGAACTTATTAAAAGGATACTTATGGAAATTGAAGCCCGCATCGAATTTGAGGATGATGTTGGGCCGCTTGATAGAAATAAGGTAAAGACATATTTTGAAGAACTCGAAGGTAAAATAAATGATATAATCAACAGGGCTAAAGGAGGGAAGTTTATACAGAATGGGATAAAGGTTGTTATTTATGGTAAAACAAATGTGGGGAAGTCCACCCTGTTTAATAAGATATTAGGTGAAGAGAGGGCAATAGTAACTCCATACGCAGGGACAACGAGGGATGTTGTGCATGAAGAGGTGGATATTGCTGGTATACCTGTGAGGTTCATTGACACAGCGGGGATAAGGGATGCAAAGGACCCTGTTGAGAAAATAGGAATAGAAAGAACCAGAAATGCTTTGAAAGAGGCTGATATAATTATTTATGTGAGAGAACCTGGCGATGAGAGGCATTCTTTGAACGTTGATAAACCAATTATCTATGTGCTAAATAAGATAGACCTTCTGGGAGAATCTTCAAAGGATGAACTCTATGATGCTGAGGTTCCTGTATCTGCCCTTACTGGAGAAGGTATGGATAAATTAATTGATAGATTACAAAAAGAAATAAAAGAAAGGTTCTATCGTGAGAATGCAGTCATTTTAAAGGCGAGAGAACTTGCTATTTTAGAAGATGTTAAGAAAGAGGTAGGTGATGCTAAAAGACTTTTGGAAGAAAGGATAGATGAAATTGAACTTGTGAGTTTTCATCTGAACGAAGCTTACAGAAAGCATCGAGAGTTGCTCGGATTTGGAGAACTACCTGAAGAAGTTTTAAATAGCATATTTGAGAATTTTTGTATTGGAAAATAAAGTCAGAGATTTATTTTCTGTTCGAGGTATTTACCTTTTACTTCATGTCCCATAAATAGATAGTCTTTTATAAGATACATGCCCCTTAAAAATACGAATTGTGGAATGCCTCTCAAAGTCATTCCTTCAAAAGGGGAAATGTCACTCACTGAGTAATAGGGGGGCTCAACTTTTTTCTTGTATTTTGGGTCTATGATTACAATATCTGCATCATTTCCCTCTTTTATCTCACCTTTTCCCTCAAGTCCGAATATTCTTGCAGGATTGTAAGACATCGTTCTTGGAATGATATTAAGAGGAAGCCTCTTTTCTATTATCTTTGTAAAGATTGAAGGCATGGAAAACTCAATTACAGATAATCCATTGGGTACCTTATAAAATGTATCTTTGTACCTGTCTTTTTGTTCCTTTGTAAAGGGAGCATGGTCTGTTCCTATTGTGTCGATTGTACCTTCTTTTATTGCCTTCCACAGGTATTCAACATCTTCAGGCTTCCTGAGAGGAGGGCTTGCTATAAAATAGTGTCCGTCAGGTCTTTTATATGCCTCTTCCGTAAAATACAGGTATTGGGGGCAGGTCTCTGCAAACACCTTTACCCCTATTTCTTTTGCCTCTTTTACCCGTTCTACACCTCTTTTACTTGTCATGTGCACTATGTACAGGGATGATTTTACATACTCGGTAATTAATATAGCTCTCATTACAGCATCCTCTTCCGTAAAAACAGGCCTTGAAATTCCGTGATACATAGGTGATAGATGACCTCTTTCTATATTTCTTTTCATTAGAAAATCAATTATACTGCCATTTTCAGCATGAAGCAGTATCAAGGCTCCTATTTCTTTTGCTCTTTCCTGCACTCGCAAAAATAAATCATCAGGAATCCTGAAAGAGTATGCAAAAAATACCTTGAAACTACGTGCTCCTTTTTCGGCCACTTTTACCATATCATCTAAAAAGCCTTTATAGAACTCTGTAATATTCACGTGAAGGGCAAAGTCTACATGTGAAAGCCTTGCCTCATGCTTTCTCCTTTCGAAAGAAGAAAGGAGTGTATCCCCGGGATTCTGAACCGTGAAGTCTACAATTGTTGTTACACCTGCTCTTGCGCCTGCTACTGTTCCTGTGTGGAAATTATCAACTGAGAAAGTATCCATCATGGGAATACCCATGTGTGTATGTGGGTCGATGATTCCGGGGAAGGCAAACTTGCCTTCCCCGCTGATTTCCTCTTTAGCGTTTTCTGTTATTGTGCCTATTTTCTCTATCTTCTCTCCCTTTATACCGATATCGGCTATAAAGGCCTTATTATGGTTTACAACCCTTATATTTTTTATAACTATGTCAAATGGCATTTTTCACAAGTTTTTCATATAATTCAGCATATTTACCTGCTGAATTATTCCATGAGAAGTCCATTTTCATAATCTTTTTAACGATAGCATTCTTTCTCTTTGTATCTTTATACAGGGATATAGCCCTGTCTATAGCCTTAAGAAACTCATCTCCTGTAAGGTTATCAAACCTTATCCCATAACCATCAGGCTCGTCTATGTCTCTTACCGTGTCCTTAAGTCCACCGGTTGTTCTTACCACGGGGATTGTGCCGAATCGCATAGAAATCATCTGTCCGAGTCCACATGGTTCATATACAGATGGCATAAGGAAAAAGTCGCTTGATGCATATATTTTCCGTGCAAATCCCTCATCATACACACCAATTTTTGCATAAATTTTGTCTGGGTATTTCTTTGCAAGGTCAAGGAATAAATCGTTATAAACCTTATCACCTGAACCAAGCACCACGAGTTTAAGGTCTCTTTCAAACAGTTTGTCCTGCACCTCTAAGAATACGTCAAAGCCCTTTTGCTTTGCAAGCCTTGATACAATCCCAAAAAGAGGTTTGCATGTTCCCTTAAGGCCGGTTTCTTTGAAGAGTGCCTTTTTATTTTCCTTTTTGCCTGAAATAGCATTTTTTACTGAGTAATTATGGTAGATATGTTTATCCGTTTCGGGATTCCACACTTCATAGTCTATACCATTAATTATCCCAAATAGGGCATTATTCCGTTTCCTTAGAATCCCATCAAGACCATATCCGTATTCAGGTGTTTGTATCTCTTCCGCATAGGTTGGGCTAACTGTATTTATGGCGTCGGAATAGACTATGCCGCTTTTCAGGAAATTTACCTTTCCGTAGAATTCAATGCCTTCCATGTTGAAAAGATGAGAAGGTATACCAAGTGGTCCCATCACCTCAGGTGGGAATACACCCTGATACGCAATGTTGTGTATAGTGATAAGTACTTTCATATTGCGAATGCTGGAAAACTCATCTGTGTGTTTTAGATAAAGAGGTATGAGTCCTGTTTGCCAGTCATTTATATGTAGGAGGTCAATATCTCCTAATTTCTCTGCCAGTTTAAGTACCGCTTTATCAAATAGGCCAAATCTTAAGTGATTGTCCGGGTAATCTCCATCCTTTGTACCATAGAGATTATCCCTATCAAAGTAAGGGTCATATCTTAGAAGATACGTCTTAAACCCATAGGAATTATCTTCGTAAACAGAAACTTCTCTTTCTCCGTCAATATTTACAAGGAGCCTTATCCCCGTGTCTTTTAAATTGTGTTTGCCTTCCACAAATTTTGTATAGTATGGAAGCACAGCATAGGTCTCAACTCCAAAGTTTGAGAGGTATTTTGGCAGTGCTCCTGCCACGTCGGCAAGTCCACCTGTCTTGGCATAGGGGAATACTTCAGAGCTTACAAGTAATACTTTCATTTTACCTCCTCCTTCCATTCATAAGGGTCAATGTCAGGGAAAAGTCTGTCCTTTTCCTCAAGCATTCTTACAAAGTCTTCATCTTCCTTGGATAAACCATCCCCTCTTAAGTTTTCAATTATATCGAGCATTCTTCTCAGAAAATCAGCATGCTCCATAACACGTTCTTCGGCATAGTCTCTTGCACTCCATGTAGTAATAAGAAATTGCCAGTCTGAGGACTCCAGAAGTAGAAGTTCCCTCGCAGCCTGTTTGAAAAGTCTTTCTGTAAGCGCTGTTCTCTTTGCTTTTTCAAGAAGTTCAAAGAATCTATCTTCAAGTTCGTAAATGACTTTCCATGTCCACTCTGTCCATTCGTTAAGCCATACCCAGTGGAATCCGCCTTCACCCCACGAACCTTCAGGTAGTCCTATTGTGAGTTCAGGGGGATACTTTTCGTAATATTCGGATAGTGTAATACTCTCTGCAACCGCACTCTTGGAGAGTTTTTTCAGTACAAGATAAAGCCATCTCGGTCCCTCAAACCACCAGTGACCGTAGAGTTCTGCATCGTAAGGAGAAACAATAATAGGGTTTTCTACTTTTGCCTCGTGGAGTGTCTTTTCAATAAGCCCCACAAAGTGGTCAGACTGATTGGAAAGAGGGATCTCCACTGCATGGGGATTATACGGCTCTTTTGTGGCAAGGTCTCCATCAGGATTTGTGATTCGCCAGTATCTGTGTCCACCGGGAAAGTGTTTCTTGTGAAATTCAAGATATGCGGGGTCTCCCGGATATCCCCAGTCCTTTGACCATACCTGAAGCGCTGTATTTGGGTCTCTTGTGAAGAATGCAACAGGTTTCCTGGTGCCCTCTGAGATGGCAAAATAAGGTTGATAGACAGTAAGTTCTTTACCTTCAAGTTCTTTATACTGCTCTTTAAATCTTTCCCAGAGTATTTTAAGCCCTTCAAATAGAGAGAGATATGTTCCTATGGGCTTTCCTCCTTTCAGAAGATGAGCATCAACCAGGAAATATTTTATCCCTTCCTCAAAGTAAATTTCTTCAACGCCCTTTCTAAGATAGTCTTTCCCATCAGTGGGCCTCTTCCAGAGATATCTGGGCCTGTAAGCAAGTTCAGGTGGCCAGATTCCCACCGGGTCTTTTCCATAAATTCGTCTATAGCTCTTTTTACCCTCTCTTACCTGACCTTTTACAGACTCGTCGTGAGATAAAAGTGGAGCATACCCGTGAGTGGCACCTGATGTGATAATCTCAATGGCGCCCTCTTCCTGGAGTTTTCTAAACGCTCCGGGTATATCATGGTTAATGTGGAAGAAGGTTTCCTTAACGTCACTGTAAAATTCAATCCACATGCGGGCTGTTTTTGATAGAAGTTCTTCTTTCTTCCTTTCAAAGTACTTTTCATCTGCCTTTGCAGATTCTATTTTTTGATTTAAGTATTCTACGAATCCCTTCTTGAATCTCTCATCAACAAGCTGTTCAGATAGTACAGGAGTAAGTCCAATGGTTACCTTTGCGTCTATCCCCTCATCTTTAAGTTTACGAAAAGCCTTATAAAGAGGAATATATGTCTCGCTTGCTGCCTCATACAGCCACTCTGCACCGTGTGGCCATGTTCCGTGTCCCAGTACGTAGGGTAGATGTGAATGTAGAACAAAAGCCATATATCCTTTTTTATTTTCCACTTAATACCTCCTTTTACTGTTCTCCTGATAATTTTAAAGTATGCTATACGCAGGTAAAAATGAAAATTGGCGAAATAGATAGTATAAAATCCAGGTTTAGTTATCTTATTGTCCCGCTTCCTTCATATACCCTCTCCATCCTTATCCACAGCATTTTCTGAATAAGATAGAGAAACAGGACTATCACTGTCTGTATTACCAGAATCCCGGATGACCACCTGTGAAACAGAATACCCTCCGGAAAAGCCGATATGCCGAGTGCAGGAACAATGCTCAAAAGGTAAAAAAGAGCTTTAGGGACTATTTTATATGGATAGGAGGAAAAATCCGTAAAATCCCAGTATATCCAGCCAAGACTGTATAGTCTTACCTTCATACCCGTAGCGCTTATAATGAGCTGGAACATCATAATTGAAAGAGTGGAGAGGAGAATACTCACAATTAACAGGAAAAGTGTGGGTAATGTCACATGGACGTTGCCCTTTTTAAGGGAGACCACTATAAGAAAGATACCGAACAGTATGTAAAATGGGCGATATACACTGCTATTTTTAACAGCTGGCAATATTTTCCAGTTTAGGGGTTTTACCATATAGAGTTCAATTCTTCCAGTTATAACGGATTGTATGAAAGCTGGAGCACCAGTACCAAAGAACGTCTGGTATAATGAACGGGTAATAATTGTTCCTTTTACTCTCTCATTGCTCCGTATGGTTTTCGTTTTTTGATTTTAAAATTATAAACGTCTGTTTATAAAAATGCAAATTGTTGTCTTTTAATGTCCCAGCATCTTTTCCATTGCTTCTTTGAACTGGTCGGGGTTTTGCGTACCTATCATAATGTTTACACCTTCTATAAGAGTCAATTCAACCCCTGTATTCCCCTGCATGTTGTATGCAAAACCTCTCTTGCTTTTACGTATTCCCCATCCACCATACTCTTTTAATGGTGAGTATTTGCGGACTTTAAAAGTTTTTATTCTGTCTTTTTCAAAACAGATAAAACTTCTCTGAAAGGGATAGAATTTCAGGCATATTCTATTTGTGTGTACTTCTGTTATAAGTTTTGTAGAAAGAAACAACCAGAGGAAGAGTATTCCAAAAATAGCGAGCAAGGAACCCTGAATGAGGAGGTCTGTATCTGACATGGGCCTTGTTCCAAAAGGTATTTTAAAAACAAGTTGCTGTAACATGGCGAAAGTATAAAAAACCGTGGTAAAAATAAATACAACAATTACAAGAATCCATGCCCACCATTGCCTGAACTTTTGAATTTCTCTGAACAGTAAGGTGTTATCCATTTGTACTCTCCTTTTTCAATATTATGAGAGCAATAATACGAACTTCATAACGAGGCTCGTATGGAATTATTCTGAAAGTGTTTCAAGTAGTTCGGTAATTTTAAGGGTATAAGACCTGTTTCCTATCTTTTTAAACAAACTTTGTGCTTTTTTAAGGTATTTTATCGCCCTTTTTTTCTTCCTCTGTCTGAGCATAAGGTGTGAGTAAAGGTAGTAACCCCATGCAAGATGATGTCTGGCCCCAAATTCTTTGAGAATTCTCACAGACTGTATGAATTCCTTCTCATTATCCTGTACGATACTGAGTATAAGAGATGCCATGGCCATATAATATTTTCTTCCAGTCCTTATGGCAATATCCACAGCTTTTCTGGCATAATCTATACTCTTTTCTGTATTATCTTCCATAATGTGAGCCCTTGTCATATGCTGCATAGCCTCAAAAAGGATTTCCAGATCCTGTATATTCTGAGCGATTTCTATGGCTTTATGAAGGTTCTCTCTGGCTCTGGATATATCTTTTTCCTCTAAAAAAACGGAAGCAATACCTGTCATTGTGGATGCAATGTATCTTGGTAAATTGACCTGTGTAAAGATGTTCAGGGCTTTTGTGTAATTCTCAAGTGCCAGTTTTAATTCTCCTTTTATAACGTATACATTTGCCAGATACATAAGGTCTATTGCATGATACAGCGTATCTCCTGTATGCTCTGTAATACTCAAAGCCTCTTTATATAGTCTGGTTGCCAGAGAGTATTTCCCTGAATATACCACCACGTTTCCAAGGTTCATAAGACACATTGCTTCCCATCTTCTGTTACCAATTTCTCTTGTTGTTCTCAGAGCCTGGTTAAGGTATTTTAATGCGTCCGAAGTCCTGTCCAGGTAAAAACTTAAAGAACCCATGTTCATTAGAATCCCGGTAATTCCGTGTTTATCTCCCATATTCTGAAAGATTTTATATGCCCTTTGGTAGTATTGAAGGGCTTTCTGGTATTCTCCTGTATACATGTATACGTTCCCTATGTTACCTGTAATCTGAGCCTCTTCCTGCAATTCATTAATCTCTTTTGCTTTTCCTAAGGCTTTCTGGAAGTATTCTATTGCACCCCCATAGTCGCCCATATAGAGCTTAGCATTCCCTATATTATTCAGGATTACCATTTGAACTTCAATATTATCTGTATCCTCTGATATTTTATAGGCTTCATGGTATTTTTCTAATGCAGATGGGAAATCACCCATTGAGAAGTAAGCAAGTCCAATGGTGTTTAATGCACTTGCTTTCCCGTTTTTATCTCCTGTCTCCTCGTATATTGAAAGTGCTTTTTCTGCTGTGTGGAGTATTTCATTATAGTTTCCTGTTGCCTCCTGTATACTCAAAAGTTGAG
The DNA here is from genome assembly GCA_027038175.1 of Caldifarciminota bacterium. Lineage (GTDB taxonomy): Bacteria > Hydrothermota > Hydrothermia > UBA1063 > CAJXJZ01 > CAJXJZ01. The sequence continues at coordinate 23,571 of JALVYB010000005.1, forward strand.
TTAAAGAGTCTGCCAGAAGTTTCCTGTTGTTCATTTTTTCGGCTAACTTTAGTGCCATTTCAATATCATGTGTTGCCTTCTTCACCTCACCTATCAGTAAAAATACTCTGGACCGTGATTTATAGCTGTTTATCAAAATGGTTTTATAATTTAGTTCGTTTTTCATTGTGTAATTCCTCTATTTTTCGCATATATTTCTTGTTACCGGCTTTCTTGAAAAAAGCACGGGCTTTTTTAATATACTTTGATGCCTCAGGAAATAGTCCTCTGGAAATCAGAAATTTTGAATAATAATAGTACGCCAGAGAGAGGTTATATTTTTCGTTAAACTCTTTAAACGTGGTAAGTGATGCTTTAAAGAATTCATCTTTTTCGTATATCCTTCCAAGCAGTAGAAGGGCCAGCGCCTCGTGTTCTTTTGTGCCTATTTCTCTTGCCAGCTCCACGGTTTTATTTATATATTTTTCTGCCTCTTTAGGCTTCTCTTCTTTAATAAACATTTTACCGTATGCAATATATATATCGCACAGTGTCTCCTTTAACCCTGATTTTGTTGCAATTTCTTCTGCCTCTTTAAGGTATTTCAGTGCATTCTCAAATTGCTCCAGTTCAATAAATGTTTCTACTATACTGTGAAGTGATACAGCCTTTCCACTTAAATTGCCCTTTTCTTCTTCAATCTCCATGGATTTCTTAAAGTATTCAAGGGCTTTTTCGTATTCTCCTCTGGAGAAGTAAACATAACCTATGTTATGAAAAACCAGGCTGAGTGTTTTGTTATTACCTATTTTTGTGATTATCGACCATGCTTTCCTGTAATACTCAAGAGCGCGTCTGTAATCGCCCAGATGGTAATATACTTCTCCAATATTTATGATGCTGGCTGCCTGTCCCCCGTAATTACCAATTTCTGTCTCAATTTTGAGTGACCTTCTGTAATATTCCAGGGCTTTACGATGTTTACCCATAGAATCGTAAAGAATACCTATGTTATTGAGTGTTTGTGACATAATTATGCGATTTTCTATCCGCTCAAGTATGGCAAGGGATTTTTGATAATGTTCGAAAGCGTGTTTATATTCTCCCATATAATAATACGCGAGTCCCATATTGTTGAGTATTGATGCTTTCCTGATCAGGTTCCCCGCAGAATCGCTTATTTTTAGAGATTCTTTAAAGTACTTAAGTGCATTTCTGTAATTTCCAAAGTAGTAATGGACAAGCCCAATATTGACGAGGATTTTTGCCTGTCCGTTCCGGTCATTTATTTCTTCGAATATCTTCAGGGATTTTCTATAGTGCTTCAGGGCATTTTTTAGGTCTCCGGCATAATACAGGGCATTGCCCAGAACGTTTAGAGAGTTTGCTATACCCTCCCTGTGACCTATTTTTTTATAGATTTCAAGTGCGTGTCGGGCTGATTCCATCATTTTATTTTGCTCACCAAGTGGTAAGAACACATTACTCATGTACAACATACTATCTGCGATGAGCTTCTCATTTTGCATTTTCTTTGCCAGGGTGAGTCCTCTTTCAAGGTCATTCAGTGCTTGTGTTATTTTGCCCATTACAAGATATACTGTGGAACGGTGCATGTATGCCATGAAAGCGGTGGTATCAAGGTCAGGTATGCTGGCGGTATCTTTTGTAACAATTTCTCTTTCCATAGAACAGAACTATTATATGTGAATGATACGGGAGTACAAAGGGGATGTAAAACGCAGGCGTTATCTTATAGTGAGTCCGAAACGGAGTAATAAATAGCTGTTTGTGATTTTAAAGGGAAAGCATTAAAATATATGGAACAATGGCGAAAGAAGAATTATTATTTTTAGATGAACTTTCCGATGTGTACAGCAGGAGATATCTTAAAGAGGTAAAAAATAGAATAATCCCTTCTCTCCTAAAAGACGAGATCCCTTTTAGCGTATCAATAGCAGACCTTGACCATTTTAAGGAAATAAACGACATATTTGGCCATAGAAAGGGTGATGAGGCTATAAAGTCTTTTGCCACGTTTTTAAAAGAGAACTTACGTTCAGATGATATTATCATCCGGTATGGAGGAGATGAGTTTGTAATTGTACAGAAAGGGTTAAATTCAAAGGACGCGTACGTTATATGGGAGAGACTTGTTAAGAAATTAAAGTCTATGGAATTCAGTGGGCTCAAACTGAGTATGAGTGTCGGAATTGCAAATTATCCTGGTGATGGAGACGATTTTGATACGTTGTTTGAAATAGCAGACGCAAATCTGTATCAGGCTAAAAGGACAGGCCGGGGTAGGGTAGGGCTTAAAGGGAGTAAAAGAATAAAAATACCGCCTGTCAGGTTTGTTGACAGGATTGATGCAATAGATAAGTTGCTTGAAAACATAGAAAGAGGAGTAATCTCTCTTGTTGTGGGTGAGGCAGGAGGAGGAAAAACAAGGTTAATAAAAGAGGTATTAAGTAATTTACGGGAAAGAGAAGTATTGTGGTCTGACTGTCTTGCCCTTGAAAGAAAAATATCCTATTATCCTCTGCGTGAACTTGTAAAATACAAGCTAAAAAGAGCGGGCGTTGATTTTGCAGATAAAATACCCATTGCTTACAGAATTGAGATAGGGAAAATTGTACCTGAAATTCTATCAGAAAGCGACGAGAATATTGATTTATACGGAAAAACTCTTGATAGATACAGGCTTTTTGAAGGTTTTAACATATTTTTTAATACAGGAGACAAAAACCGGGTGATAGTAATAGATAATATACAATGGGCGGATGAAGACAGCCTTGAGGCTTTGCGTTACATAATAAGGAATAGAAAACCTCAGAATGCATTTATTTTCGCAATAAGGAAGGAAGAAAAAACTGATTATCTTGAGGATTTCCTTCAGAATCTGAGTAGGGAGCACGAAGTTGTTGAAGTGCCGCTCTATCCACTTGAGGAAAAATATATGAGAGAGGTCGTTCGGATAATAGTAGGGGAAAGTATAAGACGGCTTGAAGATTATGTTATAGAAAAGAGTGCAGGGAATGTGTTTTATGCAGAAGAGCTTATCAAAACTCTTGTGGAGAAAGATTATCTTGTTCTTGATGAAAATACATGGCAATTTAAGGAGCCTCCAGAAGATATATCCCCAAGGGGTGTTGAAGATGTGGTAAAAAGAAAATTCAATCGCCTTTCAGAGGGGGCGAAGGAACTTGCCAGAGTTTTAAGTGTTGCTCGTAAGGGGTATATAGATTTACTTCTGGACCTATTTGGTTTCAATGAAGGCGAGCTTTTTGGGCTTATAGATGAGGGTATCAGATCGGGTCTTTTTATAGAAAGCGAGGATGAGGAGTTTGTACAATACAGGAGTGAGTTGTTACGGCAGGTTGTTTACAATGATGAGGTGAGTATTCTTAAGAAAAAGCGTTATCACAAAAAGGTGGCAGAGTGGCTTGATAAAAATAAAAGATATGGCAATGAAGAAGAACTTGCGTATCATTATATGAAAGCACAGATTGATGATAAAGCAGTAGAATATGGAATTAAAGCTGGCAAGAAGTCGGCTTCTTTATATGCAACAAGGGATGCCCTTAAATATTATGGCTGGGTGTTGGATATTCTGGAAAAATACGATGATATTGATAAGAAAAAGCAGTATGTTGAGGTGTTACTTGAGCAGGCGTTTCTTGAAGAAAAAGCTGGCATGTTTAATGCCGCGAAGAGCTCTCTAAATAAGGCGATTGAGATTGCGGATAATGCAGGATTTATTAAAGAGAAGGCAGAGGCTTTAAGTGGTATGGGGGGACTCTCCTGGAAGATGGGTAGGATAGAAAAAGCGCTTGAGTTTGTAAAGGAGGCTATATCACTCTGCACTTCTCATGGCCTTACTAAAGAACTTGCTGGTGCCTATAACAATCTGGGAATTCTTTATTCTACAATGGGAGATTTCGAGAAATCACTTGAGGCATATAAAAAAGCACTAAGTATCAGGGAAGATGATGCAGCGTTTGAAGGCAGGATTTACAACAACATGGGGCTTGTTTACAATTACATGGAGGAGTTTGATAAGGCGAGGGAGTACTTTACAAAAGCGCGTGATATTTTTGACAAAAGTGGCATAAAAAGAGGATACATGATTGCTACTGCAAATTTGGGCCTTGTATATAATAACCAGGCTCAGTATTCAAGGGCACTTGAGTATTATCAGAGGGCATTTGAAGTGGCGGAGGAGATTGGAGATGTCCTATCAAGAGCCCATATTCTTGATAATATTGGTGTGGTTTATATGAGGCTTGGGAAGTTCGATAAGGCTCGTGCAAATATGAGTGAAGCCCTGAGAATTGTAAAAAGTGTTGGAAAAGCAAAACTGGAAGGTAATATTTACAATAATCTTGGTCTTATCTATGACTCCATGTGCGATTATAAAAAGGCACTTGAATTCTTTATTAAGTCATTTGAGATAGCAAAGAAAAACTCCGAGAAAAGGAGTATGGTTATAAGGGGTTCAAATGTTGCGGGCATTTATATTGTACTTTCAGAATACAATGAGGCGGAGAAGTGGTTGAATGATGTCTACAGGATTGCAAAAGAACTAAAAGTGCCGGGTGTTATCCTGCATGTGATAAATGTTTACATGACGTATCTTCTTGAGACAAGGCAATATGAGAAAGCAAAGAACCTGATTGAGGAAGGCGAAGAGTATGTATCCTCTGTAAAAGGCTCTGCAAGGTTTGAATTCTTATTAAACAGGTTTAGACTGATGTTTAAACTCGGTGAGTTCGAAAAAGCTGATAAAATGATACCAGTACTTGAGAATGAACTTGCAAAAATAGATTTTCCAGAGGAAAAAATTGACTTTTATCTTTCTTTAATAGAGTACTATATTGAAAGGAAGTTTCCAGAAAAGGCAGAAAAATATGCATTGCTTGTACATGAGGATTTCAAGAATTACTATGACAGGTCAAAAGTAGGACTTTATTTTGTTTTAAGGGGTAAAATAGCAAAAATGCAGGGGCAGGAAGATGCAGGATCATGGTTTAGAAAGGCTAAAGAGACGTATGAAAGCATAGGGCTTTTAAAAAGGTTTGAAGAACTTATAAAGGAGTATAGTCATGAGTGAAAATGGAGGTGGTAGAATGAGTTTTATTACAAGATGGCTGCTTAATGCAGTGGCAATTGGTATAACAGCTTACCTCATTCCGGGAATGGATGTAAATGGCTTCTGGGCGCTTTTGTGGGCAGGTCTGATTCTCGGGCTTCTGAATGCTATAATCAAACCCATTCTTTTTGTTCTCACCCTTCCAATTACAGTTTTGACTCTTGGAATATTTGCGCTTGTTCTAAATGGAATAATGCTTTACATTACAGCCTGGATTGTTGGTGGATTTAGTATCGCATCCTTCTGGACAGCGGTTCTTGGTTCAATTGTCATATCAATAATAAGTTCCATACTCAGCAAGATACTTTAGTTTATGGAGCAAAAAGAAAGGATTAATCCCTATTTAGATGAACTTTCAGGTGTAAAGAACAGAAAGTATTTATCTTTAGTAAAGAGCAGAATAATTCCGGAGATTAGAAAGAAAAGCGGGGTTTTTACTGTCGCTATAACAGACCTTGACCATTTTAAGGAGATAAACGATACTTACGGTCATCTCAAAGGAGACGAGGCAATAAGGAATTTTGCAACCTTCCTCTCAGAAAATCTCAGAAAGGACGATGTAATAGTAAGGTACGGTGGAGATGAATTCATTGTTATTCAGCCTGGACTTTCTGGAAGTGAAGCTTATATTGTATGGGAAAGGCTTATAAACAGATTAAGAGAAAGAGAGTATGATGGTATTAAACTTGGTGCAAGTGCCGGAATCGCAAGCTATCCTGAAGATGGAATTACCTTTGATGAACTCTTTAGAAGGGCAGATGGCAGGCTCTACAATGCTAAAAGGAGCGGAAGGGGCAGGGTGGGAGTTGAGGACACAGAAAAGAGAATAACAATTCCGAGCGTTAAGCTTATAGATAGAACCGAGGAAAAGGATGCCCTGCTTGAAAATATTCGTGATGGCAGTGTAACTCTGATAAGGGGAGAGGCGGGAATAGGTAAAACCAGGCTTATGAAAGAGGTTCTCGGTAATATAAAGGATATTGATGTGCTCTGGTCGGATTGCCTTGCTCTTGACAGGAAAATCGCCTATTATGTTATACGTGAGCTTGTTAAATACAGAATTAGAAGAGGCGGGGATGTTATTTTGAAGGATATGCCTGAATCTCTGAAGGTGGAAATTGCGAAGATAGTTCCGGGTGTGCTGGATGAGAGTAAAGGAAAGTATATAGACGAGATGATTGACAGATATAGACTTTATGAGGCTGTAAGGTACGTTATTGAACACGGAGAAAGACTCAAACTCGTGGTGGTGGACAACATGCAGTGGGTGGATGAGGATAGTGTGGAGGTATTTAATTATATAATCAGAGTAGACAGGGAGAAGAAAGTGAGGTTTATTTTTGCCACCCGCGTGGAGGAGGAAAGTGAGGTGGCGGAGAATTTCTTTGCAGGGCTCACAAGGGAGAGAAGTGTAAAAGTAATAAAACTTTCTCCCATGAAGCCTGTTTATATGAAGGAGCTTGTTCGTGTTATACTTAATGATGATGTCCCGGAACTTGAAGAGTATGTGGCAAAGAAGAGTTCCGGGAACCCCTTTTATGCTGAGGAATTGATTCAGAGTTTGCACACAGACGGTTTTCTTGAGGTGAAAAACAACAGATGGAATTTTAATCCTCCTCTAAAAGATATACTTCCTCGTGGAGTTGAAGATGTGGTAAAAAGGAGAATGAGTCAGTTGTCAGAAGAGGCACAGGAAATAGTGAAGGTTCTCAGTGTTGCTGTGAAGGGTTATATAGATTTGCTCGTTGAAATCACAGGATTTAATGAAAGCCATGTATTTGGACTTATAGAAGATGCACTTAAAGCGGGGCTCATAAAGGAAAATGAGGAGGGTGAATATGTGGAATTCAGAAGCGAGCTCATAAGAAGTGTGGTTTATCAGAAAGAGGTGAGTAAACTCAAGAAAAAGATGCTGCACAGGAAAGTGGCGGAGTGGGTTGAAAGGAATATGCCAGAGGGTATGGAGGAAGACCTTGCGTATCATTATTACGTGCAGGGTAATGCGGAAAAGGTTGTAAAGTACGGAATCCTGGCAGGTGATAGGTTGAGAAGAATGTACGCTAACAGGGATGCTCTAAGGTACTATACATGGGCACTTGAAATGATAGAAAAACTTGAAGGTGAAGAATACAGGAGAGAACATGTACAGCTTCTGCTTAAAATAGCGGAAATTCATAGAGTGCTCGGGAATTATCCTTTGGCGAAGGAACAGTACGAAAAAGCCGTGGAAATGGCAAGAGCCAGTAATTTCCCAGACCTTCTCGCTTCATCTTACAACGGACTTGCGTGGACGTATCAAATTCTTGGAATGGTTGATGAAGCAAGGAAAAAAGTGGAGGAGGCTCTTTCAATTGCCACCGAACACGACCTTATAGCAGAAAAGGTCGCAGCATATAATACCCTGGGTATTATTTACAGGGATACAGACAAAAAAGAGAATGCTCTCAATATGTATAGTAAAGCCCTTGATCTTGCGGAAAAAGTGGATAATCCTAAAAACAGGGCAACAATACTAAACAATATGGCAATATACATGCACGAGAATGGAAAGTTCAAAGAAGCACTTGACTACTACGAAAAGGCTGAGAAGATTGCACGGGAAAATGACTTACCCAAAGAGATGGCAATGATCACTTACAACAAGGCACTTGTATACATAGACCTTGGAGAGAATGAACTTGTGGAAGAGCATTTAAAAAATGCCATTGAGATATCAAAGAAGATTGGATATAGGCGTATTGAAGCAAGTGCTATGTGGGCTTATGGCTACTTTATGCAGGAGCAGGGGAGGTTTGAGGAAGCAAAGAACTATCTTGAGAATGCACTCTATGCGTTTTATACAATACAGGACATAAGAATGATTGGTGTAACTTATAGCACTCTTGGGACAGTTGAAAAGGCGCTCGGGTTTTATGAGAGGTCTCTTTTATCACACGGAAAAGCACTTGAAGCCTTCACAAAATCCAATAATCTTATAAATGCCGCAGTGGAGCATATTGCCATGGGTACCATACATCTTGTTAGAGCAGAATTTGATACAGCCTTTGAGCATTTTAATGCTGCACTACATATGGCTGAAAAGGCAGGTTCAGCAGTATACACAGTAAGATCACTTCTATCCCTTGCAGAGTACAGTATATATCAGGATGAATGTAAGAATGCTGAGGATTATGTAAAAAGGGCACAACAATTGTTGAATGAAGCAGAGGGAGAACGATGGAGGGTAAAGGCTATGGAGTATGACGTTGCTGACTGCATGGGAGAAAGAGATAACCTCTACGAGATTGCTAAAGCAATGAAAGGTCTTTTACCAGAGGAGACAATTAGATATGACAGATTTGTCCAGGATACATACATGATAGATGCTGCTATTGTGAGTAGCAGAGGGGATGAAGCAAAAAATCTACTTGGTAGGATGGAGGAGGCGCTTTTGAAATATCCCCACCGAGAACTCATGGCAGATTTAAAATATCTTAAATGGAAATATAGCAAAAAATTCAATCAACCAGATGAGGGAAGGCTGTTTAATGAGGCTATTTCTGAGTACGAGGCACTTGGACTCAGGGCAAAGGTAAAGAAAGTGAAAGAGGAAAGAGAATTGAAGTTTTAAAATTATAAAGCGGCAATATAAAATCTTTGAATTTACCTCATTAACACGTTATAATAGTTTCACAAAAAGGAGAAGAGAATGGGGGGAAATGTTAGTCTAATTCTTACATTCGTTTTATACCTCATTGCACTCCTTGGTATAGGATATTTTGCAGAAAGGAAATTCTCAAAGAGTTATGAGGATTTTGTTGCAGGCGGAAAGAGTTTTGGGGCCTGGGTTACGGCTATTTCTTCCTCAGCATCGGCTGAAAGTGCATGGGTGATGCTGGGACTTTCAGGGCTCGGCTATTCAAAAGGTATAGCCGCATACTGGGCAGCCATAGGCTGTATGCTTGGTTACTTTATAAATGCTCTATTGATTATGGTTCCTCTTAATCGGAAGAGTAGAGAACTTGGCTCAATAAATCTTGAGGATTTTATTGAAGACAGGGTCAAGGACCATACTCATATATTGAGAATCATATCCGCTATTATTATAGTTATTTTCATGACGTCTTATGTCGTTGCACAGTTCACCGGCTCTGGTAAAACAATGGCTGGGATGGGAATTACCTCATATAAGACAGGAGTTATAATCGGTGGACTTATTATAGGAGCTTATGTTGTGATGGGTGGATATGCCTCTGTATCATGGACAGACCTCCTTCAGGGTCTGCTTATGGCTTTTGTAATGCTCGTTTTCCCATTTTTTGCAGTGATAAAAGCAGGAGGACCCTCAAATATACTTCACGAGCTATCAAGATTGGGACTTGCCTCATTTACACGTGATGCGGCTGGAAGTCTGATGATAGGTTTTATTATAATGAATTTAGGTATATCTCTGGGATATCCTGGCATGCCCCATGTGGTAATGAGATATATAACTGCCAGGAATGAGGAGGAGACTAAAAAAGCCGCCATTATTTCTGTTATCTGGGGATTTGTTGTGTTTTTTGGTTCAACAACCCTTGGTATTGCGGGAAGAGTGCTCCTCCCCAATTTGAAGGATGCAGAGCACGTTTTACCGGCTTTCACAAAGTTTGCGTTAAATCCAGTACTTGCCGGTGTGGTTCTTGCGGCAATTACAGCAGCCATAATGTCTACCGCTGATTCGCAGCTTATGTACGCTGCAACTGCACTGATACATGACTTTTACAAGAAAATTACAAATAAAGAACTTTCCCAGAAGGAACTTGTTCTGAATACAAGGCTTTTAATCGTTGCTCTGACGCTTTTAGCCATGATCTTTGCACTGTTGAATGTAAGAACCATATATTCTTACGTTTTAAACTTCGCCTGGAGTGCCATGGGCGCGTCCTTTGGACCTATCATTCTTCTTGGTTTGTATTATAAGGATTTTAACAAGTGGGGAGCCCTTGCTTCTCTGATAACGGGATCTGTATTTACCGTTGTATGGAGCAGTCTTGGGCTTTCGGAGAAGGTAATATATGTTCTTGTTCCTGCTTTCTTTACAAGTCTTGTTCTGGGTATTTTATTCAGCATAATAACAGGAGGAGAAAAAGATGTACAATAACATTCTTGTTCCGGTTGATTTCTCAGAGGAGTCGATTTCTGCTGTGAAAAACAGTACGAATTTTATCAATGAAGGAGGAAAAATCACTGTTTTTCATGTTTTCCCGGTGGAACTTGCCTCTTATCTTGCATTCTTTCAGGATATGAGTTTCTTTGAGGATGCTTCTAAGATAGAGGCTGGTCTTATAAAGGTGAGGGAAGAGGCTGAGGAAAAACTCGCTGAGATTGTTTCAGAATACTCCGGAAAAGGTTTAAATATTGATGCAGAAATCGTTGACGGTAAACCGTATGTAGAGATAATTAAAAAGAGTAAAGAGTATGACCTTGTTGTTCTTGGTCTTAGAATGAAGGATTATGGCATTTCGGTATCTCCAATGAAAGTTATAAGAAAGGCAGAGAGTGACGTCCTTATTATCAAGGGAAAGAATGATTTATCAATTGAAAAAGTTCTGTTCCCTGTGGACATTCATCACATAAATCCTCGCATAGTTGAAATGGCGAAGGTATTAAATGAAAAATATGGTGCCAGGTTACACTTCCTTACGGTTGTTGAACTTTTGCCTTTTGAGGATGTGGAGTACCTTGGTGGTCAGGACGTTCTCAATCTGGATGCGATGAAAGAAAAGGTAATTTCAGTTCTTGAGGACAATATAGGTCTTAAGGATGCAGAGTATGCGGTGACCACCGGTGTTGATGTCGCAGATGAAATAAACGATTATGCGAAAGATAAAGGAGTTGATCTTGTGGTTATGGCTCACAAAAAGATGAGTGGATTTGAAAGGACCATTCTCGGTAGCACCTCCGAGAAGTTTGTTAACATCTCTCATGTTCCAACTCTCATCGTAAAGTAAGGTAAAAAGTGAAAGAGGCCCTTTACTGGGAAGAACTCGGTGATAAAAAAGTAAGATGCAACCTTTGCAGGCACAGGTGTATAATACGTGAGGGTAAAGCGGGAATATGTGGCGTTAGAAAAAATTTAGGTGGCAGGCTTTATTCTCTTAACTATGCCAGGGTGGTTGCCATACATATTGACCCTATAGAGAAAAAACCCTTGTACCATTTCCTTCCAGGGTCTCAGGCTCTTTCAATAGCATGTGTTGGCTGCAATTTTAAGTGCCTTTTCTGTCAGAACTGGGATATAGCCCATATTCCCATACTTCTGGGAAAGATAGTTGGAGATGAGTTACCACCTGAAAAGGTTGTTGCAACTGCTTTAAAATACAGAACCCCTGTAATAGCCTATACTTACACAGAACCCACAGTCTTTTTTGAATATAGTCTGGACATAGCCGAGAAAGCAGTTGAGTTTAACATAAAGAACGTTTTTGTCACAAATGGCTATATAGAGGAGAAACCTTTAAACGATATCGCTCCATTCCTTCACGCAGCGAACATAGACCTTAAAGGATGGGATAAAAAATTCTATGCTAAAGTGATTGGTGCAAGGAGAGATGAAGTTCTTAAATCCATTAAACACTATAAAAAACTCGGGATCTGGCTTGAAATAACAACTTTGTTAATAGATGGTTACAATACAAAGGATGAGGACCTTGAAAACCTCACCAGGTTTATAGCCAATGAACTTGGGGAGGGTACTCCCTGGCATATTTCAAGGTTTTATCCAGCATATAAGATGCGCAATGTCCCACCTACACAGATCGAGACGCTTAAAAGAGCAGAAGAAATAGGCAAAAAGAACGGTCTTAAGTATATCTATATTGGAAACGTTTATGGAATGGGAGAGGAAACCCGTTGTCCTGTCTGTGGCGAGTTGCTTATAAAAAGGGAAGGATTTGACCTTATTGAAAATAGAATAGTGGATGGAAGATGCCCTCGTTGTAAAACCAAAATAGATGGTGTATTTTAATGCTTATCAAAAGAATTTATGATGTTCTGTTTAATACCTTCGGTCCCCAGTACTGGTGGCCTGGTGACACACTACTTGAAATAGCAATTGGTGCAATTCTTACCCAGAATACTGCATGGGCAAACGTGGAAAAAGCAATAAACAATTTAAAGAAAGAGGGTCTCTTGAGTATTGACAAACTACTTGCAATTGATAATGAGACTCTGAAAAAACTTATTCGCCCTGCAGGGTTTTACAATCAGAAATCTGAGAGGCTCAAGGAATTCCTTATATGGCTTAAGGAAAAAGGTGGATGTCTTACAAATATAAATGAATCCACAGAAGATTTGAGGAAAGAATTGCTTTCGATAAAAGGTATTGGGCCAGAAACTGCAGATTCCATACTTCTTTATGCCATGAACAGGCCTGTATTTGTGGTGGATGCATATACTAAGAGAGTGCTATCAAGGCATAATATCATAGACAGGAAGGCTGATTATCACGAGGTGCAAAACCTATTTGTAAATAATCTACCTCGGGATTTAAATCTTTACAAAGAATACCATGCCCTACTTGTGAAGCTCGGTAAAACTTACTGTAAAAAGAACCAACCTCTGTGTGAGGCCTGTCCCCTCACAGAAGTATTTCTCATAGACTGATGGCTCTTGCGATTTTCCTAACCGGTCTTATTACGTTTCTTGCAATTTTATTTGCATCGTTATTTGAAAAAACAAGGATTCCGGATGTACTTCTTCTTATGATTTCTGGAATAATATTGGGTCCTGTGTTTCATATAGTCTCTCCTGTTGATTTTGGCAAGGTCGGTAAAGTTGCCACTACAATTGCCCTTATAGTCATACTATTTGAGGGTGGAGTGAATCTCAAAATGTCAGAACTAAAAGAATCTTTAGATGACACTCTTGGGATAATGCTTTCATCTTTCTTTGTAACAGGTATTCTTGTCTCTGTTATAGTTCACTACTCCACGGGCATAGACTGGCTCTCCTCTCTTATTACTGGTTCCATTCTTGGAGGAACGTCATCGGCTGTGGTTGTTCCCATGATAAAAAGCCTTAATATGACAGAGAAATCCTACACCATTTTGTTTCTTGAGTCCGCTTTTACCGATGTAATATGTATAGTGGTGAGTTTTGCTCTGTTTGAAGCCTACAGTTCCGGAAATCTTTCTGTGGGAAAAATCATAGGAAAGATTCTTGCCACATTTGCCATGGCAGGTCTCATTGGTTTTTTAGGGGCAACTGTATGGGGTGTAATAATCAGGAAAATAAGGAAAATACCAAACACCATGTTTTCTACTCTTGCTTTTATTTTCATCATTTACGGTTTTGCGGAGTTTCTTGGTTACAGCGGGGCGATCGCCTCTTTATCTTTTGGCATTTCCCTGGCCAATCTTGTTAAAATACCAAAAGATAAAATGCCTTTTAGAATTAAGGGGCTCAGGTTTTCGACAGTTACCAAAACAGAAAGGACATTTTACAGTGAGGTTGTTTTTTTGCTCAAAACCTTTTTCTTTGTTTACCTTGGACTCTCAATGAGACTTGCTGATGCCTGGATAATATCAATAGGATTTTTTATAACAATCAGCATTCTCTTCGGAAGGCTCGTTGTAATCCGAATATTCAGGGCTTCTGATATTCCATGGATAGATGCCTCCTACATGAGTGTAATGATTCCCAAGGGTCTTGCCGCGGCAGTTCTTGCGTCAATTCCTGTTCAGTATGGTATACCCGGAGCAAGCATTATAAGAGATTTGGTATATTCCGTCGTATTTTTCAGCATTTTGCTTTCAGCAATTTTTGTTCCTTTAATCAATGGCAGTTTTTTGAAGGCAGTTTATCACGGAATCTTTGGTGGAAAAGGCGGAGAAAAGGCAGAAGTTTAGGTATTCAGGTTTTCTGGTTTATAATATGAACATGGAAAAAAGAGCGCTTTTTATAAATGGGTCGTCAAGAAGGGATAAGGGCATAACGTATAGACTTTCTCTCAAAGTTAAGGAAAGCCTTGAGCAAAGAGGATATGAGGTAGAGTATATTCATCTTGTGGATATGAACATAAACTTCTGTGAAGGGTGTGTTAGTGAAAGTGGTGCGCTGTGTAATCCTGAGCGCTGTCTTAAAGGTGCATTGAATGACGATTTTAAAATAATCATGGACAAAATGCTCAAAACAGATGTAATAGTCTTTCTTACACCGGTTTACTGGTATTCTCCATCTGCCCGTATGAAAAACCTTATAGATAGATTGACGTCTTTAGAAAACGTAAATAAAATGCTTGACGGTAAAATAGGTGGTTTTGTAGTTACTGCTCAGGAAGATGGAGCCATGATGACCATTTTACAACTTATGGGAACTCTTAATGATATGGGGTTCATGTTCCCACCATATGCCTTTACCTATTCTGTGAATTTTCTGGACCCTTTAGAGGATAAAGAGGCTGTGGAGTATGCGGTAAGACTTGGAAAAAACCTTGCTATGATGCATGAACTCGTGCAGGGCAAGGAGTGGAGATAAATATAAACTTACGGTTTAAAAACTCTAATTTACGCAGCGAAAGTAGTTAGTACTTGAAAAAACGCCCTCTCTCCTTTTTAATATTCTAATAGATGTCCCGAATTACTTTTTATCTTGTAAGACACGGGGAGTCAGAGGGTAATCGGGAGGGTCTTTTTAGGGGAAGACACGATTTTCCTCTCACTCCACTTGGTAAAAGGCAGGCAGAAAGTGTTGCGCGTGCCTTAAGCGAGATAGAGTTTGATATTATTGTCTCGAGTCCCCTTAAAAGAGCTTACGACACAGCCGTAACCATAGCCGGTAAACGTCCTGTAAGGATAATGGATGAGTTTAACAACATAAATCTTTCTATATGGGAAGGCAAAAAGAAGGAGTATATAAAAAACACATACCCTGAGGAATGGAAAATATGGCTTACCAACCCTGAGGAACTTAGAATTGAGGGAGCAGAAACTATTGATGAAGTTCAGGAAAGAGCATTGAGGGGTATAGACAACTTGCTACGGGAATACGAAAATGGCGGAACTATTTGCATAGTAAGTCACAGGGCAGTGCTGAAACCTCTGGTTGCTGGGCTTTTAAAGATTGAAAAACCATACTTCTGGAGATTGCATTTTGACACGGCCTCTTACTCAATAATTGAATATGAAAAAGATAGAGGCTTTACTCTTATGAAGTTGAACGTAACACATCATTTGCCTGATTTTGAAGTGGAGCGATTTTGATGTTTGAGAAAAAAGACGAGGCATTTTTGGATGACCTCACAGGAGTGTATAACAGACGTTTTTTAAATGAATACCTTAGTATAGAAATCAAGAAATACAAAAGATACTACACCCCATTCACAATGCTTTTGCTTGACCTTGATAACTTTAAAAACGTTAATGACCTTAAAGGACACCTTGAGGGGGACAGAATCTTAAAGGAGTTTGTGAATTTCTTAAGGGATTATTTACGCAAATCAGACATTCTTGTACGTTATGGTGGGGATGAGTTCATAATTATTTTGCCCCATACAGAGAGAAATGCCGGTCTGATAGTATCAAAGAGAATTATTGAAAGATTAAAGAAAACAGAACCCTTTTCTTCTCTGGGGATTGGGGTTAGTATAGGGGTGGCGCAGTATCCAGATGATGGGGCTAATATTGATGAGTTACTTCAATTCGCTGATGCAGGTTTATATCTTGCCAAGAGGCATGGGAAAGGAAGAGTATTTTTTTCGCAGAAGGAAACGCCTAAACCTATAATTCCAGCAAGAAGATTTGTAAACAGGGAGAATGAACTGGAGATGCTAAGGAGTGCTTTATCAGGTGAAGGAGTAAATCTTGTACTGATTCATGGGGATATCGGGGTGGGAAAAACAAGACTTCTCGAGGAGTTTTTCAAAAACTATAACGGAAATATTTTTTATGGTCGCGGATTTAGTGTTAATCACGATTTCCCTTACTATGTTGTGAGGAACATGCTTAAGGAACTCTATAATGATAGGCGTAGCGAATTTCTTGCAATATACAGAGAACTTGTGCCTCTTACGAGAAAGCACGTGGCACGGCTTGTACCTGAACTCTCAGAAAATAAAGGAGAGATAGGTGGCAGTGAGGAGAAGGAGGTCTTTCTGCATTCCATTTACACTTTTTTGAAAGGGTTCTGGGACAAGGGGTTTGTATTCGTAATTGATGACATACAGTGGATAGATACGGAAAGTGCTGAATTTCTGGAATACGTGTATAAAACAGAGAATAACTTGAAGATAGTAGGAACGCACAGATTGCATGAAGGTTCCAGTGGATATAAACACTTGAATGACATCTTTAAAGAGAGAACACGGGGAGTGGAAATAACCTCACTTGACAAAAAACATGTAGAGGAACTTTTAAAGAGTATTCTGGGAGATAAGATAAGTTATGAAGTTGTTGAATTTGTTTTTAAAAACGCAGGTGGAAACCCCTATTATATAGAGGAGATTGTAAGGGCGCTTTTCAACAGAGGTTTACTTGTACTGGATTCTGAAGGGGTATGGCAGATTGAGGATGAAGCGTATTCTGAAGAGATTTTCACCCGTAATGCAGAAAGTATTGTGAAGAGCAAACTCCGTTCCCTTGACACAGAGCACATCAAAATACTTGAACTTATGGCTGTATATGGAGAGCCTGTTTCAATAAAAGTGCTTGCACATCTTGCTTCGCTTGGAGAGGGAGAACTCTATAACCTTCTGGATAGCATTGAACGAACAGGACTTCTGCAGCACAAATCCTATAAGACGTATATGTTTCCTGCAGGCATAATCAGGGATGTCATAGTTAAAGAGATGTCAAAAGGGAAGAAGGTATATTATCACAGGAAGGTGCTGGAGTACTTTGAAAAATTTGTACCTCGTGCCACAAGAGAGGAAAAAAGTGCGTTTATGGCTTATCACTACAATATGGTGGGGGAAAAAGAAAAAGCGGCTAAATTTTATAGAATAGCCGGAAAGAATGCCATGGATATTTTCGCTTTCTCGTCTGCCCTTAGATATTTTAAAGAAAGTTACAGATTAAATGAGAACGATGATGTCCTGTATGATATAGCAAGTGCGTATTATGCCCTTGGCGAGTTTAAAGAATCAATGACAATACTTGAGGAACTGGTGGAAAAATATCCCGATAATCCAGTATACCTTTTGAAACTTGCAGATGTCAAGGAGCGTCTCAGTAAAGAGGAAGAAGCATTGAAAATTATTGATTACCTCTTGAATAACTCTGATGATGAGAATATTAAAATAGAGGCGAGAATGTTACTTGCGTGGATATACGGCAAGGAGGGAAAAACAGAGGATGCAATCTCAATATATAAGGATGTAATAAAAGAAGCCCATAAGATGAATGATTCCAGAAATTTTGCAAAAGCGTACCAGGAACTCGGGGTATGTTTCAGGCGAATTGGGCGTTTTAAGGAAGCAGAGGAGTGTTACATATCAGCGCTGGAATCCGAATATGCACGTAAGAACAGGCTTTTTTACCTCGTAACCAAATTCTCACTTTCTTCAGTTATCTTTAATAAAGGGTATGTGCAGAGTTCCATTGAGATTTTAAAAGAACTCAGAGATGAATTTAAGAAAATTGGAGCAAAATACTATTACACCAGCACGTTGATAAACCTTGGTGCCTCATATTATCAGCAGGGTAATATTGAAGAGGCCAGGAAACATCTTGAGAAAGCAAAGGAATACGTGGAGAAAATTGGAGACCGTTATTTGCTCTCATATGTTTATTCAAATCTTGCCAATATAAGTATGGACCTTGAAAATTACAGAGAGGCGGTATTATACCTTGAGAAGGCTGTAGAGTTTGAATCGAACGTACTTGATAAATTATATCTTCTTCTTCAACTTGCTCTTGTTTATGCCAGGAGTGGAAAACTTGAGAAAGTAAATGAAGTACTAAGTGAATATAATGAACTCAGGAAACGTGTAAAAAACAGAGAGTTAGAGGTGCATGAACTAAGGAGATTGATGGAGATATCTGAACTCGCAGGCAGGGAAAACAATAGTGTGCTCATAGAAAAAGTCGAAAAAGTGTTGAATGAAGGTCCATACGGAGAAGATAGTATTTATCTTGCTCTTTATATGGCGCTCAACCTTGCAAGAGCCGGTGACAAAGAGAGCGCTATGATGTATCTTGAAAAGGCTACCAAATTTCTGCAGGACACCCCTCACTTTAATATACTGGATTTCCATGAAATATTGATGGAAATTTACTGGTATCTTGGAGATAAAAGTAGAGTAGATAAAGAGTTTGAACTTTTAAAAGAAGAGTTGCTTCTCAAGAAAAATTTCAAGAAACTTGAGAAACTTGAGAGAAAGAGGGAGGAGTATTTAAAATGAAGAGAAAGATTCAGGCAGAGGGAATTAAGCCTAAGGGACCATATTCACCTGCTCTAATGGTAGATGACTATCTCTTTGTGTCAGGCCAGATTGGGACAGGAAAAAATATAGAAGAAGCGACTTTAAACGCATTGAAAGACCTTAGAGTGTTGCTTGAGGCTGCAGATATGGACATGGATAATGTGATAAAGGTCACGTTGTACATAAAAAACGGGGAAGATTTTTCTAAAGTTAATACCGTTTACGGTGAATTTTTTCATGAGCCGTATCCTGCAAGGAGTACGGTTTTTGTAAGTAGCCTTCCAAAAGACGCTTTAATAGAGATTGATGCTATAGCCAGGAGGTAGATATGCCTTTTAAAATATTCGTTGTAAATCCGGGTGGAGGGACTACAAAACTTGCGTATTTTGAGGATGAGACGAGGGTGTTAAAGGAAGAGGTCGAGCACAATCCTGCCGAATTAAATGAACTTGAAAGTATTTCAGAGCAACTTGAATATCGCATGAAGGAGATAAAGAAGTTTGTGAAAAATAGCGGCCTGGACCTCACGGAAATGGATGCTTTCGTTGGAAGGGGCGGAGCATTTTATCCCCTTGTAGGAGGTGTATATTTTGCAGATGACGATGTGGTAAAAGATGTGAAGGAAGGAAAGGTTCAGGCAGACCATCCATCAAACCTTGGTGCACTCATTGTGAATGCCCTTGGGAAAGAATATGGCAAGCCTGCCTTCTTTGCAGACCCTGTATCTGTTGACGAGTTCGATGATGTCTCAAGATTATCCGGACTTAAGGAACTTGAAAGAAAAAGTCTTGCTCATACCCTTAACACTAAGTATGTGGCAAGAAAGGTAGCAGAGAAGCACGGTAAAAAGTATGAAGAACTAAACATGGTGGTAGCTCATCTTGGAACCGGTATCTCTATTTCTCCTCACAGAAAAGGCAAAATGTTTGACGTAAATAATGCCAACGACGGTGGACCATTTTCTCCACAGAGGACTGGGTCTCTTCCCACCACAGGTCTTATTAAACTCTGTTTTTCAGGCATGTACGATGCAAAACAACTCATAAAAAAGGTAACAAGAGGCGGAGGTCTTATGAGTTATCTTGGGACACAGGACCTCAAGGAAGTTCTGGACAAAATGGAAAAAGATGATTATGCACGTCTTGTGTTTGATGCAATGGTTTACCAGATTGCAAAAGAAATAGGCGCAATGAGTGCAGCATTAAAAGGAAAAGTTGATTTCATTGTGCTCACAGGTGGCATGGCAAGGTCCGATGTCCTTGTAGAAAAATTAAAGGAATATGTTGAATGGATTGCGCCCCTTGAGGTTATTCCAGGAGAAAACGAGATGGAGGCCCTTGCTTTCTCTGCTCTTAGAGTTTTAAGAGGAGAGGAAAAGCCTAAAAAATATAGCGAATTTGTAAAATACAGGAGATAATTTATGGACAGGCTCTATCTTTCTAAAAGAGGCATGGAAGTAGAAGCATCCCCCATAAGAAAACTTGTCCCATTCGCTGAGGAGGCGAAGAAGAGGGGGATAAAGGTTTATCATATAAACATTGGTCAGCCAGATATACCCACTCCTCCATTTATTCTTGAAGCAATGCGGGCTTTTTCCAATCCAGTTTTACCATACGGTCCATCTCAGGGTCTACTTGAGTTAAGGCAGGCAATTGCAGAATATTTCAAAAGGTATAATGTTAATATAGACCCCTGTGAGGTATTTATAACGTCAGGCGGTTCGGAGGCTATATTCTTTACGTTTCTGGCTACCATGGACCCGGGAGATGAAGTGCTTATTCCCGAACCATATTATACTAATTATAACGGCTTTGCCAACATGGCAGGAGTCAGGATAGTACCTATTCCAACAGATGTTGAGAGTGGCTTTCATTTGCCGGATGCTGAGGATATTGAAAAACTCGTTACTTCAAGAACCCGTGCTATACTTCTTTGTAGCCCCAATAACCCAACAGGTGCTGTATACACTGAAGATGAGTACAAGCGAATTAAAAAGATAGCAGAAAAGTATAACCTGTATATAATTTCAGACGAAGTGTACAGGGAATTTATTTTTAACAATACTAAACCTTTCTCTGTCCTCAAACTTGATACTGAACCTGAAAGGTTGATAGTTATTGATAGTATTTCAAAGAGGTTCAGCGCCTGTGGAGCAAGAATAGGATTTATTGCTACAAAAAACAGGAAAATACTTGCCAATATATTGAAATATGGACAGGCAAGGCTCTGTCCCCCTACAATAGAGCAGTATGGGGCAATAGAGGGATATAAAAGGCTTGATGAGTTTTTACCCGATATGATAGAGGAGTATAAAAGACGCAGGGACGCTGCTTTTGAGGTAATTGATAATACTCCGGATATATTTGCCTTAAAGCCTGATGGAGCCTTTTATGCGGTTTTGAAGTTGCCTGTTAAAGATGCAGACCATTTTGCCAAATGGTTGCTTTCTGATTTTAATTACGATGGAAAGACAGTAATGGTTGCCCCGGCAAAGCCATTTTACAGGTCCGAAAATAAGGGGATGAGTGAGGTACGAATAGCATATGTCCTTGAGTCACGTCTAATGAGGGAAGCACTTGAAATACTTGTTATGGGGCTCAAGGAGTATAAGAAAAAGGGCCTTGGCTGAAGGGGTTATTTGACCTTCCTTTTGTTTGAGAGTAAAATACTTATACAAAAAAGGAGGTTTTATGGGATTCCTTTTGCCCATTTTACTTTTTTTATATTCACCTCCCACCAATGTCAGGGCTTTTGATACGCCAGACGATGGGGGTGGTAGTATTACAGTAACATGGGACCTCCCCCCGGAAGACTCAGCAGTGATAAGATATGATATTTACAGATATGAGGCACAAAAAGACAGCGGCAAACTCGCAGGTTCGGTTCTCAAGGGAATAAATACTTTTCAGGATGTTGGTGTAAAGGATAGAGTAGAGTACTCTTACAGAGTTGCGGCTGTATATCCTGACACCACAGTGTTTTCAGAAATGTCTTCCCCTGCTGTGTCTGTTCCCCAGTGGTTTAATGGTAAAACCAAAGCTGCACTTTTCATTCTCCTTTTCTATGGAATAGTTCTTTTCTGGTTTACAGAGGAGGCGAAGAAAGGAAGAAGAACTTACATAAGGAAGATAGCAGGTCTTGAGGCTGTTGAAGAGGCAGTTGGTAGGTCCACTGAGCTTGGTAAGCCCATTCTCTTTGTCCCTGGTATAGGTATGATAAGCGATATTACTACAATTGCAGCCCTTTCCATACTCAAGCGTGTAGCAAAGAAGGCGGCAGAATACGAGTCAAGAGTTATTGTACCAAATTTTGACCCAATAGTTATGGTTGCAGCACAGGAGACAGTGAAAGAAGGTTACACAGAGGCTGGAAGGCCTGACCTTTACAATGAAAAAGACATTTTCTTCCTCACAAGTGACCAGTTTGGTTATGCTGCAGGTGTGGATGGGATGATGATGAGAGAAAAACCCGGTGCCATTTTCCTTCAGGGCACATTCTACGCAGAGGCATTAATTCTTGCAGAAACAGGACATTCTGTGGGTGCGATACAGATTTCCGGTACCACATCTGTCACGCAGTTGCCTTTCTTTATTGCGGCTACAGACTATACCCTGATAGGTGAGGAAATGTATGCAGCAAGCGCTTATCTCTCAAAAGACCCTCTTATGCTTGGTACAATCAAGGGAGAAGACTTAATGAAGCTGATATTCATTGTTACAATAATTGCTGGTGTGATTCTTGAAACATTCGGAATTCATATTATTTCAAACTGGTTTTCTATTTTTTAGGAGGTAGGAAATGAAGAGAGAAATACCGCTTTTTATAACCTTCATAACCGGTGTTCTTCTTGTTATTGCCCTTTTTGTCCCGCATAAGCCTTTTGGGCAACTTCAGCAAACCTTTAACGATTGGCTTATCATAGTTGGCGGTTTCACCATGATACTGGGACTTGATTCACTTCTATTGCACAACTGGGAGAAGATTAAAAGAAAAAAGGAAGGGTGGATAAGCTCAGCATTTCTCATTGCAAGTTTCTTTATAACACTTTTCTGGGGATTTGGAGAAGGTGCCATTGCTCATAGAAGCCCTTTTGACCCGTCTGCAACCTTTCTAAGGTATTTTTACACATATGTGTTCGTACCGCTTCAGGCAACGATGTTTTCACTACTTGCTTTCTTCATAGCAAGTGCTGCATATAGAGCCTTTAGAGCGAAGGATGGCAATTCAACACTCTTACTTTCAGCGGCAGCACTTGTTATGCTTGGAAGAGTGCCTGCGGGACAGGAAGTAGCTCCATGGATCTTTGCATTTGTTTTGCTACTCCTTGCGTACTATTTCTTTAAAGAGGGTTCCAAAACCACGGGAACCCAGAAAACCCTTTATCTTATAGGTGCTCTTGTTTCTATTCTTCTTATCTATCCCGTGTTTTACATTCTTCTACATTATCTTAACGGAATTGCTGACTGGATTATGAATATTCCGCAGATGGCTGCTAAGAGAGGAATCTGGATAGGAATATCGCTCGGTGGAATAGCAATGTCACTAAGGATTATACTGGGTGTTGAAAAAACCTATTTGCAGTAGGAGGGGAGAAAAATGAGAGATTTTTTGCGTAAAGCCGGCAATATAGACAGAAGAGTAATATATCTCATTATATTTTTAGCAGTTGCGTTGACCATCTTGTTTAAAATACGTTTTAAATCCACTCCACTTCCTGAAGTAAAACGTTCTTACGAGATAATCAATAGTCTGCCAGCAGGGTCTGTTGTTATGTTCTCCATTGATTACGATGCATCAAGTATGCCAGAACTCGATCCAATGCTAAGGGCAATGCTGAGGCACTGTTTTGAAAAGAATCTTAAAGTGATTATGCTTGGACACTGGCCCCTGGGGCTTCCCCTTGGTCAGATAGCCCTTGAGGATGTCGCAAGGCAGTATCATAAGAAATATGGGGTTGATTATGTGTTCCTTGGCTATAGACCAGGGCTTCAGGCTGTAATGTTAAATCTTGGCAAAGAAATAAGAAGTGTATTCTCTACGGATTATCGAGGAACTCCTCTTGATTCACTTCCAATGATGAGAGGGGTGCACAACTACAACGATATTGCGATTTTGGTGGGACTTGAAGCAGGTTCTGTAGGAGACATGTGGGTACAATTTGCCAACGCAAGGTTTAATCAGAAAATAATCCTTGGTTCTACGGCAGTTATTACTCCTGACCTCTATCCATATCTTCAGGCTGGACAGATTGTAGGTCTCATTGGAGGACTTAGAGGTGCATCTGACTATGAAGAACTTGTAAATCATCCTGCAAT
Source organism: Caldifarciminota bacterium (assembly GCA_027038175.1). GTDB lineage: Bacteria > Hydrothermota > Hydrothermia > UBA1063 > CAJXJZ01 > CAJXJZ01. The sequence goes on from JALVYB010000005.1 coordinate 47,398, forward strand.
AGCCAGTGCCGGTATGGCATCTCAGACAGTAGTTCATGTGCTAATTATACTTCTCATATTGCTTGGTAACATAGGTTATTTTGCAACAAGGAGGGGAAAATGAATATATCTTTTAATCCATGGGTATGGGTTGCAGCATTTTTAACGCTTTCCATGATGAGTTTCCTTTATAAGGACAATATATTTTACAAGATCGGTGAGCATATTTATGTGGGAAGTTCAGCGGCGTTTATGCTTATTTATCTATGGTATTTTGATGTAAAACCCAAGCTGGTAGATGGATTTATGTACAATACCGGTATAAATAAGTGGATACTGATAATTCCGGCTCTTTTATCTTTGTTCATGTTAATGAGATTTATAAGACCTGTTGCCTGGATCTCAAGATGGGCCATAGCATTTACAGTTGGTATGGGTTCTGGTCTTGGAATTACGGGCCTTTTGCAGGGGTTTCTTGTGCCTCAGATTAAGGCCACTTTCCTTCCTCTTTACGTTCATGGCTCAAATACGCTCATGAGCATTTATCTTTCCCTTAACAATATTCTGATGGTGATAGGAACACTATCTGCCATTGTATATTTCTACTTCTCCAAAGAGCATACAGGCCCTGTTAAAAAGATCTCCCAGGTTGGAATAACCTTCATAATGGTTGCTTTTGGTGCCTCATTCGGTTACACAGTGATGGCACGTATTTCGCTGCTTATAGGAAGAGTCTATTTCCTTCTCCATAACTGGTTAGGACTTGTATGAAATTAAAATTAGGTTTCTACAAAAAATTCCTGCTCCTTTTATATGTATTGCTCGTTGCAGTGGACTGGGGTACCAAGTTTATTGTTAAAAATACGTTCTTTTATGGAGAATCTCGTGAGGTTGTGGGGAATTTCTTTCGACTTACCTATGTTGAGAACCCCTATTCTCTATTTTCAATAAAATTAAGCAGCAATTTTCCGTATGTGTGGTTTTCTATTGCCGTTATCCTTGTGATATTTGTGATATTTCTGTTTGAAAAAAACAGATGGCATAACTTTATTTATATTCTCTTTATGGCTGGTGCAACAGGTAATTTGATAGATAGGTTGAAATACGACAGGGTGGTGGATTTCTTTGATTTCGGGATAAATAACCATTTACGCTGGCCGGTTTTCAACTTTGCGGATTCCTATATAACAATCGGGATGATATTACTTGTCATTTCCATTATAATAGATATGTTGAAAAACAGAAAAATTAAGGATAGGACTTTAAATGAGGAAGAAATAGCAGAAGAAGAAAACAAGGAGTTGGAGAATGCATAGCATAGTAATATTACTGTTTGCCTATACAAGATTTTTCGCCCTTTCAGGCGGAGGCGATATGGTAGTGAGAAACCCCATCTCTCTCATAAGAGTAGATGGAGAAGGGGCAAAAGTAGAGATGTCACTTTACGGAGCAAGGAGTAGGGAAAGGTGGGGAATACTCACCTATGACAAATATAATAACTCTGTAGGAGATATGGGTATATATGGCAGGACCTCCCTTTACTCCAATATGCCATCATTCATCGCCAGTTATGCAAAGAAAAACTTTGCAGTTTCTCTTGGTTATATACCCATTCTTAACTACGATTATAGGTACGAGAAAAATCTAAAAGATGCCAATTATCTTCCTTCTAACAATTACGATATAAAAAGAAGTGGAGGTTTAAGTCTCCTTGGTATTGGTGGAGAGGGCAGGTATAAAAGGTTCTACCTTGGAGCGTATATCTCGTATGGGAAAGGCAAAATCGAGGAAACAGATGCTTATCCAGATACTACAATTGTAGGGTCAGAGGACCTTAAAGGTTTCATTCCATATGCCTACATTGGGGCGAGTCTGGATAATGTATCGCTCCTATTGGGATTCAATCCCAGAGTTACGCTCTCAAGTAATACTTACCCCGCATATCCCATGTCAGTATACGTAAATCTGGGGCTATTCAGAGCAACTCCCCTGATGGACAAGGCCACTTTTGAATTTATCTACAGGTTTTATGAGAAGGCAGGATACTTAGCGGATGGTTTTACCATTCTTGCAGGACTTGAGCACACAGCATTCAACAACTTTTTCTTTAATGTAAAAGCAGGTGTAGAAAAGACATATCTTCAGGAGTCCACGTACATTCCAGTCTATCAGATTGCTTTTGGGCAGGAATTTCAGGGAATGAAAGTATTTGCTGGAATGGAATATCAGACGGTAAAATACTCAAGACACGATTCTCAATCGGACGAATACGCTGAGGTGTCTGAAAATACTTTGAGATTTAGACTTGGCGTAAGTATTAAACCCTGATTTTCAAAAAGCAGTTGAAAAAAATAAAAGGGCTACCTTCAGGTAGCCCTTTTTAGTTTCCTACATCCTTCTCTGCACGATTTCAATGTTTCGGGTGTTTAAAAGATACTCAAGGAATTTCAGCATAACCTCATAGAACCTTTCCGGTATGGTAGATGAAAGCACTTCTTCGAGGTATGATTTTACCATGAGATAAACAATATCTCTATCTGATAGGCCTCTTGAGGCAAGATATGTAGCCACTTTTTCTTCTATCTGACCTATATATGCAGAGTGACTCATCTGGACAAGATTCTCCGTGGTTTCAAAGGCAGGAAGAGAAAACTGTTCTGCATCGTGTGATAACACCACTCCTTTTGAGTCTATGTGTGCCTTTGAACCCTTTGAACCGGATATAGCCTTTATTTTAACGAAAGAATTGGAAGATGAGGTATCCATGCTCACCTGTCTTGTATTCACAAGGGAGATAGAATTTTCACCTCTGTGCTCTACTTCTATCCATTCATAGTATTTACCGTCCTCGACGCCAAAACTAAGGGTGTTAAGGTTAAGAGAACTGTCTTTATTCAAAATTGCCTTAACATCTCTACCGGTAATTTTTCCATTTTTGAAATTAAGCAGGGAAAGTGTCAGACTTGCCCCTTCTCCAAGGAAAATGCGAGTAAAAATTCGAGCATCAAGGTATGGAGGGAATGAGTGAATAAGTGAAATGTTTGCCTTTGCCCCTTCTTTTACAATAATCTCCACAGTTGAAAAATAGTATGGGGAGTTTATGAGTCTTGGGGCCGGGCTACCAAGTGCAATATTGCCTTCAGAATTTTCCTGGAATTCAATATACGTATGGGGAAATGGGACATAGGAAAACTTAAGAAGAGATGGCAAATAAAGTGATTCATCCTGGATTCTCAAATCTTGCGGAAACCTTATATATATTCCACCGTAACTCTTCTTTATATGCTTTTTGAGTTGTGCATCATCCTCTTCTTTAAACAGGGAAAAAACACCGGCCTTTTTTAAAAACAGTTTTTTATCCGTACTCGGGTCATTAAGATACTCTATTTTGAGACCTCTTTTTTCAAGATTTTCCTGCATTATGGCGTATTTTTCGGGTACTTTCTCCATTTCAAGTCCCATGACGAAGTTCCACTCGTCCTCAGGTATGTTGAGATGTCTGAGGAGTTTTTTAATCTCCTCTTTAATTTCAGGAGTAACCGGTGGCATCCCTTCATTGTAGTTAAATTCAGGAAAAAATCTATTTTTCTCAAGCATCAGAACCCTCCCTTAGCCACAAGTTCGGCTATTCTATTGATTTCTTTTAAGTACTCAAACGGAATGTGTTTTGTCACAGGTTCAATGTAACCTTTTACCAGTAATGCCATTGCCTCCTCTTCAGAAAGTCCACGTGCCATAAGATATGACAGGCTATCCTCTGAAATTTTGCCAACATATGCTTCGTGTGTAAGTTCAGAACTTGGAGATATACTTTTTACTCCGGGATATGTTGTATGTGCACCCCCGCTGTTTAAGAGTATTCCTGAGCATTCGATATGCCCCTTTGAAAAACATGCACCCTGGTCACTTTCTATATGTGTGTAGGAATTAGAAATACCCTTGTCTCTTATCACTCCTTTTGTCTGAATAAGGCCTGATGTCTCTTCTGCCTCAAGGTAGATTTTGATGACATCGTCAAGGTATTCTTCTCTCTTAACAAAAGAAATGGAATGAACAGTTGCTTTCGCACCTTTGCCTTTCAGATGGATTTCCTCATATCGTCCTGCAGATTTACCGGTCCCTAATATGGCTACTGCAACCTCAATTTCTCCCCCTTCTTCAACCTGAACATTGGTATATGGGCGGGTATTCACATATTCAGGCCAGTTCTGAAGAACAATCCCTTTAACCTTTGCGTTTTTCTTTACATAAACCTCTGTCGCTCCTATATGAGCCGAGAACCTCACAAGTGGAGGTGCTGTACATCCTTCCACGAAGGTCGCTTCAGCACCTTTATCTGCTATAATAAGCGCATGGTCAGCCTGTGCTAATGCCCCTTCCGTTATCAGAAAGTAAGTATGTAGTGGATATGCGATTTTCGCTCCCTCCTTAATCCACATAAAGATTCCACCGTTCCAGTAAGCGGTATGATATGCTGCAAACTTATTAGTTTTATAGGGCATAAGTCTGAATGCGTAATCCTGAAGCCAGTCATAGGTTTTAAGAGCATCCAGAAGGCTCATCACCACAACGCCCTGTTTTTCAAAATACTCTTTAAAGGATGTTACCTGAGAGGATGTATCAACCTGTATAAGACCGAGTATCTTTTGCCATTCGTATTCAGGTACGCCCATTTTAATGAGCATTTCACGAATATTATCAGGTATGTCATCAAGGCTTTTAATTTCAGGTAATTCCACGTCGCCTTTGCCCATGGGGTCATACGTCTCAAGTTCAAGAGGCTTAATTTCAAGAGGGAAAGGAGCCTTTGAAATATACGATTCTGCCTCCTCTCTTAATTCTATAAGCCATTCAGGCTCACCACGTGATTCTCCTAACTTCCTTGCAATCCCTTTCATTTTTATTCTCCAAATCCCTGTTTCTCCACCTTTTCAGCAAGTTCAGGTCCTCCTTCTGCCTTTATTTCGCCACCTGCAAGAATATGCACATGAAATCCTTTGCCTATCTCGTTTAAAATTCTTGCATAGTGGGTTATAAGGATAATACCTGTGCCTCTCGAAAGTGATTCATTTATAGCGCCTGCAATAAACTTCATGGAGTCCACATCTACGCCTGTGTCTGGCTCGTCCAAAATAGCGTATTTAGGGGAAAGAAGAAGCATCTGTGCAAGTTCAGCTCTTTTCTTTTCGCCTCCAGAAAACCCAGAATTTACATTTCTCTGTAGGAACTCCTCAGATAGTCCCATCTTTTCAAAAACGCGTTTAATCCATTCAACATCTGGGCTTTTCCCGTTTTTTTTCAGAGCTTCGAGGAGAAAAGTAAGGTATCTTAATGAATCAATCTCTACAGGATGTTGGAAAGAAAGAAAAAGCCCTTTTCTTGTCCTTTCGTGCATGGGAATGCCGGTTATATCCTCTCCATTCAAAATAATTTTTCCTGTATCTATTTTATATCTTGGATGTCCTATAAGTGCCATGGCAAGTGTAGTTTTACCAGAGCCGTTTGGACCCATAATCACATGCAGTTCACCTGGTTTTACATTCAGGTTTATGTCCCTTAACTTCCGGGTTTCTCCAATGCTGACATGCAAATTCTTAACCTCAAACATTAAAAACCTCCACTGTTTTTGTAATGATAATAAATTTAAAGCCAGATGCGTGGTTGGTAAATAGTAAATGAAGCGGAATAGGCAAATAGTATTCTACGAATAAGTTATTTTATAATTTTATCTCGTTTTTGGACTTGACTATTCTTCAGATAGAGTATATATTTGAATCTTGATGAGTATGGTGGACCCGTCAAAACCATTAGACAAACTATACCTGTACATATGGATAGACATTCTGGGATTCGGAGATAAATTAAAAAGAGGAAATGAAGATATATTTGATGATTTATTCAGAAAAAGAGAAAAATTGGCGAAGAAGTTTACCAACGAAGGAGATATACAAAGTGAGGTTATTCTTTTAATTTCAGACTCATTGCTAATTGTATGTGATTTAGATCGTATAGAGCCGAGAAAGTTATTTGACAACCTTGCACGATTACAAATAGAATTTATTTTGGAAGAAAAAGAATTTATGAGAGGTGGTATGGCAGTTGGTAGGGTATCACAAGCAAAATTGAAAGAATTGAGGGAAAAGAACAATAATAGAATTGAAGAAGTATTTCTTATAAGTGATGGCTTGGTTAAGGCTTACGAGCTGGAATCGAAGAATGTTCTGTGGCCAGTTGTTGCTACCACAGATGAGGTATTGGATGAGATAAGGAAAGTTAACCATATAGATGATGTAAATGAGTCTTTTGATCTTGAAAGGGTTAGAGGAACTAATCATGGTGTTATATATATTGTTGATTTTTTAAAGTATTTGGAAGATGAGGATAAGAGGAACGATTTTGAATATCTTTTATGGGAGAACCTTAAAAAATTTGAAAACAACAAGAGGGTTTTTGATAAATATATGTGGTTATTAGAGTACTATCAGGTGAAGTTTGATTCTAAAATACGTACGGATAAATGTAAAAATTATACAGATGGTATACTTCTATGAATTTCTTGGAAAAGATGAAAAATAGGAAGTTTGTTAAATTAAAGCTTAGCGACATAAGGTATGAATATGATAGGGTGCTTCAAAACCCTATCACAGTGATTTTAGGAAGTCCTGGAAGTGGTAAAACTACTTTGATGAAGTATATGCAACGAGAATTCGACGGCGTTTTTTATTCAGTTAAAGATTTTATGGATTTGTATAATGAGGAGGAGATATCTCAAAAATTGAAAGAAAGGCAGAAAGATGTTTTGCTTCTGGATGGTTTTGATGAATACAGAATTTTCAACTCCGATAAAATTTTCATAATGAGAAAGTTCGCCAAGAAAATTGACGATATAAGAAAGTGGGTTCCAAATTTAAAGGTAATAATAACATGTAGAGAGTTAGATTGGTACGGTGATACTGATGAAGGTTCTTTGAGTGAGATACTACAAATAGAGCCTGTAGTTTATAGAATAGAGCCATTGGATGATGAAGTTTTAGAGGCTTTTTTGGACAATTTTAAAGGTGAAATTAGAAACTTAAACGAGTTTAAACATAAGTTTTATGTAAAGGGTTTTCTGTCTACACCGCAACTTTTTATGATTTCTAAGGAACTACAGCATGCGGAGGTGGAAAATAAGATAGATTTGTATCGCAAATTTATTCTAAATGCTATTGAGGAAATGAACAAATATCACAAAGAGATTGAAGTGAAAAAGAGTAATGAAGAAATCTTGGAGCATTTAGGATACATGGCGTATTTCTATATGTTTTCGAATATCGATAAGTTTGATGTTGAGGTTTTGAAAGAAATAGCCAGTTCACTCTATAGCATAGATGTTTTGGAAAAGTTATTGAAGACAAAACTTTTTGAAGATGGACAATTCATTCATAGAACATTTGCAGAGTTTTTATGCGCTTATTTTTTTAACGAGTTATTAAAAAAAGAGAAATTGCCGAGGGCATTGATAAAAAGTAGATTCATTAATGGTAACTACGTGTATGCGGATCTAAGAGGAACTTTTGCATGGCTTTGTTCCATAAGTAATGATATGTATTTCATTGAACTGGATCCTTTTTACCAGTTAATTTATGGAGAAAATAATCATTTTAGTGTAGATTATAAAAAAAGAGTCTTAAAGGCTATAAAAAGATACTCTATAAAAGTAAATCCTTATTTTGTTAATACAAAAAGTTATTCTTTAGGGTATAAACTTAGGCACTTTTATAGCCCTGAATTAGACGGATTTATTAAGCAAGAGTTAGAAGAAGCGAAAAAGTTGAAAAACCACTATATTTTGGTTTATGAAATGTTATTGGTAGCAAATAAAGAGTATATATCACAAAATTTAAAGGAGTATATATTTGACAAACTAAAGGAAGACTATTTTTCTGATGATTTTAAAATAAAAATGATACGTTATATTTTAGATGTGGAGCATCTTTTGGAAATCTTTGACTTAGTGAAAGAGGATGCGATTAAGGATGATGACAATAGAATAAAGATATCTTTGCTGGAGCGTCTTTTCCCGCAACATATTTCTATAGAAGAAATGGTGAGTGTTTTGAAGAAGTGCGAGCCTACTAATTTAATAGATCTATGTTACTTTTTATATAGGTGTCCAGAGAATAAAGTGAAAACGATGGTTTTGTTATTAGAGAGGGAAGTTATGCCTGGAAAAAGAGATTCCCTCGCATTTCCGTATTATTGTATAAAAGATTTCTTGTCTGGGTTTTATTATAAACTATTAAATTCTTATAATGGTAAGAATGAGAAGGAAATCTATGAATTTCTTAGAGAAGTTAGGAATTATTACGCGGAGTACGAAAGAATAGAGGTTAAACATGATTTTTATTCTGCTGAAAGTGTTAAGGAATTGAACTATACAAAGAAGAAAGAGTTATCAAACAAAATGTTCAGGTTATACTTTGAAGAATTATTTAAAAATGAAAAAGTGATGGGAGATATAATTCTGAAGATAGTGAGATTCTGGCATTTTTATCCTGTTCCTCCACCAACCAATATTTCACAGCTTATCATAGGAAAGTTGGAGGATGGTGTAACTGATGAAATGTTGAAGAGGGATCTCTTTTATGCCGCAATGAAATTTTGGAAAACAAGTGAAAACCTTGAGGAAACCTTCAACCCATTGGCTAAAAAATTCGGATTTGAGAATTTGTTTGAAAATTTTAAGGAATCTATGAAGGCAGAAAGCTCGAAAAATGGAATAATGGCACATGAAAGAAGAGTGACAGAAAAGATAAAAAATATAATTAACAGAAATGAAATGGTCTTTAAGAATATATCAAAGGAAGATTTCTTAAGTGATTTTAATTTAATATTTTATGTGACTCGTTTAATATATTTTAAGAGGGATATAAAAGAGTATTTTACAGAAGAAACATTTGAGAAGATTAAAGGGTACTTGAAAGATTTTGTTTATGAAAACATGTATGACCAAGAAATTTCATTAAAGCAACTTGTGAATAATCTTGATAAGGTTAGGAACATTGATATAGTTCTGTTCACATCTCTAACACTAAATGAAGATTATAATAGTATAATCGAAAAGGTAAACGAAGAGAAAATTAAGTACTTGTATATTATTACTATAGATGCTAATCGTGTCTCTAATGCTATCAGAAACGAGCGATTTGTAAAGTTCTTAGAAAATGAGCATGGAGAATTGGTAAAAGGGGCATTATTAGATGTTTTACGTTATGTGGATTCTGAAATATTTGATGTTGCTAAAGAAAAACTAATGGAATCGAATGTTGAGAAATTAAAAAACATTATTTATCCACTATTTGCTAAAAACGATAAGGAAAATTTAGTTAATTCTATACTTAAATCATATAAATTTGAACTATCTATAGAAGAACTTAGACAATTAGATCAAGTAAATTCTACTGATTTGCTGAAATTAATGTTGAAATTCTTGGAAGGTAAAGAGATATTAAATGAAGAGGAATTATCTAAGTTCTATCTTCAGTTTTTAGAAGAATTAACTTCCGGAGATATTTCTTATGCTAAAGAAGCCTTCGATTTGATGAGTGATAATGAGAAGTTATTTCTCTCTTATAATTTTATGAAAGTATTCAGTGATGAAAAGAGGTTGCCGCTTAAAAGTGGTTTTTTGTCTGCTTTAGATAGAACAAGAGAGTTTGTGAGATTCAATTTATTGGAAATGTTAGATCATAATTTGCTAGAGCGCTTATTAGAGAAGGATATCTCGGATTACTGGAAAAGGCGTATAAGATCGGCAATTGCAGAGAAAAAAGAAGGAGAAGAGCCAGAAAGATTTCAAATAAAGCAACTTAAAGCCTTTATAGAAAATAATGGAATCTTAAGCGAAAAAGATTTCTTTGAGTTGGTTTTACTTGATTTGAATGATTTAAAAAAGAGAATTGAAGAGAATGAAAATAATGAAAAAAAGATGTTTTGGAAGGATGAGTACCAGCGTAAGCATAAAAAAGAAGAGGTTTGCAGAGATGCGTTAGTAAATCTATGGACTTCTTCTCCATATGGTAAAAACAGGGAGGTTAACATAGCGGACAACAGGACAGATATAGAGGTTTTTCATAAACTGAAAAATTGGAAAGTTAGGATAGAATGTAAGGTGGATAAAAATCAGGACTTGTTTAAAGCAGTTAAGAAACAGTTGATTGAAAAATATTTAGAAAATAGAGCTGCGAATTATGGAATATATTTAGTATTCTATTTCGGAGAAAGTAAAGAATCTATTAAAGATTTGGAGTCAAAGATAAAGAAAAATATCCCCAGTTCCTGGCTGGACAAAGTAGAGGTAAGGTTTATTGATTTACGGTTATAAAAGAAAGAAGGTTTATGATTCATCTTGGGGATTTTGAAGTTAAGAATTACTATCAAAGCAAGGAGATACTGTAAGTTCTTGAGGGTCGGGGTGAATATAGTGTATAAGAAGTTTTAGATGAGTAAGTCTAAGATGAAGTTTGCATAACTTTAAACAAAAAAGGGCGGCGAAGCCGCCCACACATTATTATTTTCAATTATTACTCTCAATAATTTCCCTTATCTTTTTCTTAGAGTCACTAAAAGTTACTTTTGAGAGGAGCTTGTGAGAGTTTTCAGGGTCTACTACGTGTGGATACACTATTCTTACGGCTTTGACCCTGTCTTCATCCATGTCAAATTTATCCATTATCTGGCAAAGCTGGTCGACGGTAAAATTATTTGTTTTTACGGCTGTTTTCAAGATGTCCAACTTGTTGTCTGAAAAACTCTCATCTTCAAGTTCGCTGAGAAGGGATGAAAAACTCGCCGCATCCATGGGCGTAACATCGTATCCCGAATTGTCCTGGCTTTCATCTTCAACATTAACATTGACCTGTGCTGAAAACCCAATCCGGTAGAGAAGATTTATAAGGTCTTCCATTTCATCAAGCACTGCCATTGCCTCTTTCCTATCTTTGCGAGAATAAAGTTTTGAGATATACTCGTTTCTGAGCTCTCTTATGTCTCTGATGAGTCGTTCTCTTATGTTGTCAGGCTCTGACAGTAAAGTAGGGGAGACAGATTCGTCCTTGCTACTTATACGTACGGAGAATGTTCCTTCTTTGGTTTTTACCTCTAATTTGCTCTCCTGAGCATATAGAGACACTGCTATCAGGAGCGCTACTGGCAGTATTGTATACAACTTTCTCATTTTACCCTCCTTTTTTATCGTTTAGTACAATTATAATGCCAGAATTGTGATAAAAGAAGCACAAAAAATGTGCATGTTGCTGAAAGGAATGCACGAAATCGCGTCACTATGAAAACGCAGTTTTTCAGCATAGAAGAGGGTAAGAGTTTATATGAGTTTTTTAAGTTTCAGAAGAAATACCCCGAGAAATGAGGCAAGTATATTCCCTGTTAGAATCCCTCCCCATATACCGTGTAATCCAAGACCGAGTAAAAGTGAGTAAATCGCGGCAAATGGGTAGGATATAATCAGAACCCTGAACAGAGTGAGGGCAAGGCCATAAATTGCCTTTCCAATACCATTAAAAGTTCCTACCGAAAACATGGATATGGGCATAAAAACAAAACCAAAAGAGGTAATTCTGAGGTAAGCAGTGATTTCAGAAACAAGCGGTTTCATACTTATATCGTGTGCGAATATGCTTCCTATTTGTTTCGCAAAGATGAAAATAAAGAGAGCAATAAAAGTTTCCATGAAGACCCCTGTTTTCCAGGCGTGTATTATTGTTCGTTTGAGCATGTCCTTCCTCTTTGCACCATACCACGCACCGGTAAGTGTTATAACTGCTGCCTGTATCCCGAGTGCGGGTAAAACTGCAAGGGAGTTAATGCGACTTCCTGCGATGTATACAGCCACTCCACCAGGGCCATAGACTTTCTGGATAAGCATGTTAAATGCAAATACACCGAGAGACATGGAAAGCATTGACAGTGATGATGGAATCCCAACTTTAAGAATTTCGATTGAAATTGCGGGATTTAAATTTAGTCTTTTCCAGCATGGTCTTATGTATGAACTTTTTTCTTTAAAAATCCAGTAGGATAGGGGGATAATAGTGAGTGAACGGGAAAAGATGGTTGCAAAAGCAGCACCCCCAATTCCCATTTTGAATCCAAATATAAACAAAGGATCAAAGAATACGTTGAGTATGGAACCTGCTGCAAGTGCCATCATGCTCCTTTTCATATCACCCTCAGCCCTCAAGACAAAAGCAAGAAGAGATGAGACAAATAAAAAGGGTGCTCCAATAAAAATAATCCTGGCGTATCGCGTTGCATTTGTGCCGGCTTCACCGGGAGAAAGTCCTGTAAATATAGGTTTTGCAAAGATAAAAAGAATTGCCCCGAAAAAAATACCCAGTACTATACTCAAACTTAAACCAACAGTTGCACCTTTGTCGGCTTTTTCCTTTTCTCCTGAACCTATTTTTCTTGATAAGAGAGAGTTTGTTCCAACCCCTACACCATTAGCAATAGCAATAAGAGAAAAGGCAAAGGGCATCGCAAGACCAATGCCTGAGAGGGCAAATTTGGAGTTTTTTAACATAGACACCCAGAATGCATCCATAAAGTTATAAAGGGTCTGAAAGCCGTTGGCTAAAATAACGGGGAGAGCAAGTTTTAATAATACTTTCTCCGGGTCTTTAAATAGCCTCTCAACTGACCTTTTCTGCATTTCTAAAAGTATAAAGGGATTTATATAGGTATCACATTTTTATTATCCCCTGTCCAACCACCCCTTCTTATTACTTTATAAGAATCGACTTTCTCTTGAGAAGTTTTTCTCCATCTTTTAGAATTATGTAATATACTCCGTTGTGTGATAGAGGTATGGAAAGTTCATGCATACCTGGCGGTAAACTGGAAAAGCGTTTTATAACCCTACCTTCTGAAGATAATACCAAGAGTTCATTTTTTCTGGACAGAGTATTCAGGGTTATAAATAATTTTCCTTTTAGAGAAGAAAGTTTTAAGAAAGAAGGCTTGTTATTCTGTGAGCCGTTATCTGAGATTTGCGCCATTGGGTTTACATAAATAGATTTTGATAATGTATTGTTGCTGGTGTCTATGTCGGATGTAAGTATGGCAACCTGCAGATTTGCAGACCTCAGGAGAAAATCTGGAGTCCATGGTGAAAATACTATATTTTGCTGTGATGAATCGGGAATACCGGTTACTGTCAGTGTATCAGTGTAAACAATTACATTGTCTGTATCGATTGTTGCAATAACGGTAATATCTATTGAATCTTCGTACGAGGCGTTGAAGATAGTGGCTGTGGGAACATACGTACTATCAAAGTATGCAGTGTCAGGTGATGTTATTGCAGTTATTTGTGCGTCAATATTCTTTGAGTACGTTATGAATAACAGGTCATATAAAACGTTGCCTGGTGGTATGAAATGCCCTCCCAGGATAATATTTTGATTTTCATCTACACAAAGACCCATTGCCTGTTCTGTGGTTGGACTTCTGTCGATGATACTTGACCAGACTCTATCACCGGAGGGGCTGAGTTTGAAAACAAACATGTCGTAGCTATTATTCATGTCGTTGCTAAATCCGGCTACGTATATATTGCTTCCATCTGTTGCTATTTTCCTTGCATCAGTATTGTTAAGTGCAAATGTGTCCACCCATAACAGATCTCCGTCCGTGTTGTACTTGGTGGTTAGGATTTGATTCTGGTAGTTGATACTGGAATAACCCGTAACAGCAGGATTTCCAGCATTATCTACCACAAGTCCGAATACAAAGTCGTGATTTCCATTGTCAATGGTATCGGTCCACATTATATTACCCGATGTGTCCATTTTTATGACAATTCGGTCGAAGTTTCCGCCAATATAGGAATATCCGCCTATAAAAATTTCATCATTTGCATTTACGCCCACTGCTGTACCGTAGTCCCAGCTACCAAAGTCTATTGTATCAACAAGGAGAACATTTAAATCCGGATCAAGTCTGGCAATAATTAAGTCGTAATCAGAGTCTGATGGATGTTGAACTAAACCATAACCCAGTGCATAGATATTCCCGGATATATCCTTTTCTATACTGTAGAATTCTCCCTGCTGGTCTAATGGGATAGCATACCCGCTCAAAAAGTTTCCGAGTGTATCGTATTTTGCAGTATAAAGACTTGTCCCTGCTGTATCCTGCACGGAGCCAGCTATGTATATGCTGTTATTTGCTAATACAAGGGCTTTTGGATTAAAACCAGTCTGCAGTGTAGTTGTCCACTCAATTGCATTATTATTGTCCAGTTTTAGAAGTGCCGTGTATGGTATGGTTCCTATTACATATTTGTTTGATGAATTGTCTACCACCATATCCTGAATCATTTCACTTTGCCCCATGTCCAGTGTATCTTCCTGCGTGTTTATATACATCTGAGCCTTTAGAGTGGAGATGAATACAAAAAGTATAGCCATCACATACACATATTTTGACATATTACCCCTCCTTTTTTGATGAAAGAATCCTTATTGGGAAAAATGAGGAATTCTTTCGTGCAAATTTTAAGTTAAGTTTAGTGAATATGCAATAAATGATGAAGATAAGTTTTTATACTCTGTAAATCAAAGACAGAAGTAGTACTCCCAGCACATTATTTGTGTAATGTATAATCCAGCCAGGCCAGAGGGATTGGTATTTTTCATTTATATAACTATTTATAATGCCGACGAGAAATGGATATGTGAAAAACCAGAGTTTAAGAGACAATGAGAGACTTGTGCCATAATATATGGGAATAAAATGGGCAAGGCCGAAGAGAATACTCTGTGTAATAATTGCAAAATGTGGATTTAATGGTTTTAGAAATTTCAGGGAGTTTAATTTATATTGCACAAAACCTCTAAACCACAGTTCCTCAAGGAGTGTTCCGCTAAAGAATACAATAATCGCCAGATAAAAAGCATTGCTTTTTGCAAGATTTATGGCAGCAGAGCCCACAGTAATTTCACCATTGTAGCTCAAAAGTAGTTTAAACAGATTAAAAGCGAAGTGGTCAATGAGTGAAATTACTCCAAAAACGAGGAGTGCTATGCCAAGGACTGATTTTACATTTATCTTTCTTAGAGTGGCAAAATCAAGGCCGTAGTATATTAATGGGTCCTTTCCCCGTAAAAGTTCTATACCAAATGGAATCATAATCAGTATAAATACTAAAATTACCCCACCTAAGACATTTGACTTAGTGTATATATTTCCTATTATGCTGGCTATTATTGAGATAAAAAGAATAAGCCAGAACCAGAGTTTAGTATCTTTTCTGAAAGGCATTGGGATAGTATAGTATGTTTTCAGAGTTCATGCAAACCTGCACATAAACTTAATGTATGACGCTAAATGCTAAATCATTTATTCTTTAATATTTAAAGTTTGAAATAGTTAAGTTTGACTTTTCAATCATAATAGCATATAATATTACGCATGGAAAATAAATAATACGGAGGTGTGATTATGCGTAAATTAGTAATACTAATCATAATGCTCGCCACAGGACTCTGGGCTCACGACCTGTGGTTTGCAAAAGCACAGGATGGCTCGCTTATTCTGAGATACGGACATATAACGCATGCGCATGGAGGGAAGAAGAATATCACCTATAATATGACCAATGTAAAAGAAGTACTGGGCTTTAATCAGCGGGGTGAAAAGGTTAATCTGAAGGTTGAAAACGCGTATCCACTTAAAATAAAAAATCCTCCGTATGCGGTTATGGTTGTATTTTCCACAGGATACTGGACAAAAACAGTTGAGGGGGAAAAGAACCTGCCGAAGGATAGTGTAGAAATGCCCCTCCACTCCTGGCTCTCTTATGAGTATGTAAAATATATAAACAGGTGGAGTGAGTCTTTTAAGAATCCTCTGACAGATAAACTTGAAGTTACACCTCTTCAGGATATTACAAAAGTTAAAAAAGGTGATAAGGTAACCTTCCTTGTTACATTAAACAAGAGGCCTCTCAAAGGGGTCGTTGTAGCGTATAATGGTAAGCCACGTGGAATGACAGATGAAAAAGGCAGGATAAATATAAGGATAAGAGAAAAGGGGATACAACTTATTTCCGCCACATATAAAGAAGAAGGAGATGGAAAAAAGTGTGATGAGATAATCCATACTGCAACATTGAACTGGGAGGTGAAATAAATGCATTTTCTTCTTATTTTCCTTATCTCACACGAGTTATTGCACAGAGTCGATAATGGAAAAGATGCCGTAGTGGTTGAGTTTTATTTTGCGGACAATTCAAAATTTTCCTATGAGGAGTATAAAGTTTTCAGACCGGGAAATTCCAGAATACCTTTTGCTGTTGGAAGAACGGATGCTCTTGGAAGGGTTGTTTTTTTGCCCGACACTGATGGAGTATGGCGGGTTAAAGTTACTTCAAATACGGGACATGGCGCAGACCTTTCTATTAAAATTACTCAGGGTATGGTTAATGAGGAAAGTTCAAATATTATGATTTTTAATATTTTAAGATTTTTGCTTGGCGTTATTCTAATTATAGGGGTATTTGTTCTCTTGTCAAAAAACACAAAACACAAAAAGGAGGCAAGTGTATGAAGAAGGTATATATACCCCTCATGGCAGTAATCATGTGGACAGGCTCTCTGTGGGCGCATCATGGAGTTGCGGCGCTTGGAGCGGCAGGACTTGAAGGCCCCGGGGCACCACTTGAAACATCAAGTTCAGCCATGCTCCCTCAGGGGAGTATGTTGCTTTACACAAAACTTGACTATGTTAAGTGGCAGAAGTTTCCTTTTGATACGGTTTTCCCCGATCAGAAAGAATCTTACTATTTCTTTATGTATGGGGTGGGTGCCGGGATAAAACCTTATTTTTCCATTTATGGTTTCTTCCCGTTTTATGTTAAAAAGGAACTTAAGTCAATTGATCCTCAGAATCCTTCTCTTGGTCAGTATACTTATACAAATGCGTCTTTCTCCGATATATCCTGCATGATGGTATTCGGTTTTAAGTACGACAGGGGATTAAAACTTGTCCCTAAAACCGAGAGTCTTGATGACATGATGGACTGGCATTTTACCCTATATTCTGGCTTTTCTATACCCACTGGGAATCCCAATATCTTTGATAACGCAAGAGATACCCTTGGAGAATTTGAGCCTGATATGGCAACGGGATTTGGCAAGCCAAGTGTATCCTTTGGTATTTCTGCAACCAAACAGTTTGTATCTTTCCCTATCCTCACATACACAATGGAATCCAACTACATAAAATTCTTTGAATATACGTATGACTTCAGAAATCCTGACGGCTCTCTTAAGAGATATAAGTTTGGAGACGAATTCAGAGCCAATGCCGCGCTTACCTTCAGAACTTTAAAAATACCTTCTAAAAAGTTCAGGCTTGATTTCTCACTTGAGGCAGGTTATCAGATGAATAAACGTGATGTGGAAGATGGTACCCCGTGTACAGGCTCTGGAGGGAAAATACTTTATGGTACCCTATCCACTCGCGTATACTACAAGGCCTTCTCTCTTGGCTTTGGTATAAAAAAGCCTGTATGGAAGAGTCTTAACGAGGATGCGGAGCAGCAGGGTGGAGAAGGGAAAGAAAAAGAGAGGGTAATTATAACGGTGTCGTCTATCATCTAAAGGGGTAAGAAATGCATATACCTGATGGTATGATTTCACCTAAAATGTATATTCCTCTTCATGTGGTCAATGCCGGTCTTCTAATTGTAGCCTATAAGAAAATTAAAAGAGAATTAAATGAAGAGACGCTCCCATACATAGCCTCTCTTTCGGCTCTATCTTTTGTCCTCATGTTCCTCCAGGTCCCCCTGCCCGGGGGGACCTCTGTTCATGGCGTGGGGGTTGCTCCACTCGCAATAATTTTCGGACCATGGCTGGGATATTTTGCCATTGCTCTGGTGCTCTTGCTTCAGGCTGTTCTACTTGGAGTTGGAGGAATCACCTCGTATTCCGTAAATGCTCTATGTATTGGCTTTTTAGGGTCTTTTGTTGCATATTACAGTTTTAAGATTTTAAAGCCCATCTTCAAAGAGAAAGTATCGCTTTTGGTAGCGGGTTTTCTTGCTATCATTGTGGCTGCTCTTTTTATAGCCATTTCACTGGGACTTCAACCATTGATAGCCCATGATGCACAGGGTACTCCACTGTTCTTTCCGTTTGGAATAAGGACAACTGTTCCCGTGCTATTGGTGCCTCATATTTTTGTGGGCATAGGGGAGGGGATTCTCACTCTATTTTTATATGAATTTGTGAAGGGCAGGATAAGTAATGAATAAGGACAGGTTATACCTTATTCTGACCACATGTGGGATTTTACTTGTTTCTTTTGTAAATAGCCGAGTAATTTTGTTGTTTTATCTTTCTTTTATTCTTATTTTTTATTTCGCAAGCGGGGCGAAAGGAGAACACTTTATCTCCCAGTTTTTGAAGATACTGCCTTTTTCTCTTATTTTGAGTTTTGCCTATATTGTGCATGCCTGGCTGCATAACCTCCCTTTATTGTATTACATTGAACTTTTTAATCTAAGGCTATTTTCAATAGTCTTTACCCTCGCTCTTTTCAGAAGAGTGGCAGACCCTGTAAAAGCCCTTTCTTTTTCCCGCAGTCTGGTTTATATTTTCATACTGACCTATTCACAGGCAAAAAGTTACATGAAAACCTACAGGGATTTTCAACTTGTGAGAGAGAGCAGAATGATAGAAGAGGGAGGATTTAAGGAGAGAGTAAGGTTTTTTAGAAGGATGCTTGAATTTTTCTTTTTAAAGTCAATAGAACATTCAAAGGCAGTGTCCATGGCGCTAAAAGCACGGGGATTTTTTACAGAATGATAGAAATAAAAGGACTTTCTTTCAGTTTCGCAGGGCAGAGCGCATTATTGGATATAAATCTTTCCATAACTCGTGGAGAGAAGGTGGCGATTTTAGGTCCAAACGGCAGTGGAAAGAGCACACTTCTTAAGGTTATTGCTGGGCTTATTTTCCCTCAAAAGGGAGAGTATGTGTTTGAAGGTACTCTGATTAACAAAAAAACGTTTAAGAGCAAAGAGTTCACGAGAAAATTTCGCAAGAATGTTCAGATAGTGTTCCAGGAACCTGATGTAATGCTTTTTAATCCCACTGTCTATGATGAGATAGCATTTGGACTTAGAGTGTTTGGCATTGATAATGAGGAAGAAAAGGTTATTGAGGTTGCAAGGATGCTCCTCATAGATAAATTACTTGAAAGGTCTATTTATAATCTCAGCGGAGGAGAGAAGCAGAAGGTGGCGATAGCCGCGTGTCTGGTAGTAGAGCCATCTTTATTATTGCTTGATGAGCCCACCGCCTACCTTGATACAAAAAGCACTCTTACACTAAGTAAAATAATAAGAGATAGTGACATGACAGTTATAACAGCCGTTCATGACATTCATACAGCAAGGCTTTTTGCAGATCGCTTTGTTGCACTGTCTTCAGAGCACAAGAAGGTATTTGATGGCACCTTCGATGAGTTATACTCAAATAGAGAGAAACTAAGAGATTATGGTATTCATATATTTGATGATGCAGAGTGTGTAAAGGAGGAGGAAAATGGAGGATAAAGTTGTAAGGTTCAGTGTATCGTTGCCTGAGTCTCTTTTAAAGAAACTTGATGAGAAAACCCTTGATAAGGGCTATACATCACGCTCTGAGCTTATAAGGGATTTTATAAGGGAGCTTATCATTGAGGAGAAATGGGAGAAAGATGAGGAAGTGGTTGGTGTGCTTGTTATGATTTATGACCATCACAGAAGAGGTCTTTCGGAAAAGATGCTTGAAGTGCAGCACAGTAGGGTACATAATATTTTGTGTACCACTCATGTCCATCTTGACCATGACTCCTGTCTTGAAACCATTGTAATTAAGGGAAAGCCAGATTTAATTGAGGAAATGGTCACAAAAATTGCAGGCCTAAAAGGTGTGAAGTTTGCAAAACTTGTAAAAACGGCTCTGGTATAATATAATCCCTTTTGACCTACCCCTGTGATGCCTCCTTCCCAATGAGCAAAAAGGAGGTATTTTATGTTACATATAATGGTATTTGTATTGTTGTCCTTCGCAAAAACAGGGGTGGGAAAGCCCTACCAGAATTCTTCCCTCATGGACCGTGACCCCCAGAAGCCTAAAAGTACATCGGGACTTTTGAGTGCAGATTCTTCCATGGTGAAAAGAATTGGATATTATCCTGTGGGTAGCCTTGGAAAAATGTGCCTTAACAGGGATAATGATACCATACTGTATGCGGCTACAGGAGAAGGAATTCTAATATTCAGTATGGGAGATAGGGAGCATTTAAAGAATATAGGCTCAGAGTATACAGGAAAAAGGGTTAAAGATATGGTCTATTCCCATGGAATATTATATGTGGCAGCCGGAAAGTATGTGATTGTATACAATGCACAGAATTATGGGGTTTTGCAGAAATTAAGCGCAGTGGAAACACCGGGTACAGCCATGGGGCTTTATGTAAGAGATACACTCCTATATGTGGCAGACGGTCAGTATGGTCTCAGGATTATAAATGTAGCAAATCCATCGGCTCCGTATGAAGTGAGTTATTATTATACTCCCGGATATGCAAGTTCTATTGATATCTCAGGTAACTTGGCCTATGTAGCAGATGGAGTATATGGTATTCATATTGTAAACATTTCTGATGCCACACATCCTTATGAGGCAGGTTATTACAATGAACTTCCCTACATTGTTAGGGTTAAAGTAATTGACACAATTCGCAGGTATATCATTTGTGGAGATTATTATGGGTTATACTCCTTGCACATTGTGTCTTTTGACAGTTTTGAGGTATTGGGCAGTGTTAGTTTTCCAGATTCTGTGAGAGACTTTTATATATCAGGAAATTATGCTTTTGTAGCAGATGGTGATGGCGGTTTGCACATAGTTCTCATTGATACTGCTGGTAATCTTGTGGACACTGTAGCCTATAAAACAGACGATATGGTGGTTTCTATATTGACCCTGAGCAGATACGCCTATGTGGGTACAGAGAAGAAAGGAATAAGGGTGATTGATATTACAAATATAAATATGATTGAAGATGTGGGAAATTATAATACTCCGGGTGAAGCAGTGGATGTTGAAGTTATTCAGAGAGGAGGTACGGATTATGCTTTTGTTGCAGACGGAGATAGTGGATTACGGGTTATTAATCTCTCAAACATACAGAATCCCTATGAGGAGGGATTTTTCAACGTGAATGATAGGGCAGAGGATGTTGCTGTGGCCGGTGATTATGCATATCTCGCATCCAGAATGGAGGGTGTATATATTCTTGATGTGTCATTATTCACACCCAATCTTGTAAACCAGATAAATACCTTTGGCCCTGCATACGGTGTGTATATA
Source organism: Caldifarciminota bacterium (assembly GCA_027038175.1). GTDB lineage: Bacteria > Hydrothermota > Hydrothermia > UBA1063 > CAJXJZ01 > CAJXJZ01. Next base: position 68,808 of record JALVYB010000005.1, read on the forward strand.
GACACTACCAATGCGGGAAAAATTCTATATGTGGTTGACAGTATGGAACTTCTCACCTATGATGTAACAGACCCTTCAAATCCTGTTTATCTTGGAAGTTGTTTAATCCCTGGAAAAGCGCAAAAGGTATCTCTGAACAATTATTATGCTTATGTAGCAGATGGCGACAGTGGCTTTTCAATTGTGGATGTGAGAGACCCCTATAATCCTGTCCTCGTTGAAACCTATAATACTCCTGGATATACTTATAACGTATTTATTCAAGATACTCTTCTTTATCTGGCTGATGGTATAGGAGGATTGAGAATACTGGATGTTGCTAATACCTCAAATATCCATGAAATAGGATGGTATCACAGTGTTAATGAAGTAAGAGACGTTCATGTCACAGGTATGTTCGCTTATGTTGCAGCAGGCGCAGATGGAATAAGGTTTTTGAGTGTGGATGACCCATCCAATCCTGAGGAAGTAGGTTTCAGTGAGTCTGTGGATACTGCTCAGGCGGTGTTTTCAAATGATTATTTTGTATATCTGGCAGATGGGAGAGGTGGTCTTCGCGTATTTCAGTGGGGAGCAACTGGTATTCACGAGGTTGGTAATTACCAGGTGCCATATAAAATAGCAGATTTGTACAGGTTCAATAATTACGTAGCGCTTGCCTGCAAAAATTCTGGACTTCATATCTTAAATGTACAGAACCCGGCGAATATTTATGACATGGGTTATGTGGAGTTAAGGGACATTGCAAGTGGTATTTATGTTTACAATAATTACGCATATGTTACAGGGAAAGAAGGATTTTTGTATATAGTAGATATTTCTAGTCCCCAGAATCCGTATGTTCAGGGACATGTCAGTATACCTGATACAGCATACGATGTGGATGTGGAAGGAAGTTATGCTTATGTTGCGGATGGAGCAGGAGGGTTAAGGGTTATAGATGTTTCAAGCCCTTCAAATCCTACGGAAGCAGGAAGTATAGAGACTCCTGATTCTGCTTTTAATGTATATATAGGTGCAAACTATGCCTATGTAGCAGATGGCAATTATGGAATGAGAATTATAGATATTCAGGACCCTACTAACATGAGTGAGGCAGGATGCTATTATGCACCAAGCCCTGTAGGTGTAACTTCAATAAAGGCTGATAATGGTTTTGCATATATGACTGACATGGATGATGGTCTTAGAATTATAAATGTTCAGGACCCTCAAAGGCCACAGGAAGTAGGTTATTTTGTGACTGTTGATTCTGCGATGGATGTTGATATGGCAGGGACAAAAGCATATGTGGCCTGTAAACGTGGTGGTCTGAGGATAATAGATGTTTCAACACCTTCTTCGCCTGATGAGGTAGGATATTATGGTACCCCTGGAAAGGCTATGAAAGTTATTACAGGAGATAACAATATTGCCTATGTTGCGGAACAGGATTCCATAGCAGGCTATATTTTTGGAGGTGTGGGAATCTATCAATTTTATGGTTCAGGGGTAATAGAATATGAAAAGAGAAAGAATAATATTGGTCTTGATTTTACCGTTCATTCTTTGAAAATGCTTGATTTTGATCTTGCCTCAGGTACAAAAAGCGTGATGAGTTGCAGTGTTTATGATGTGGCCGGGAAACTGGTATTTAGCAAGAAAGTCAAAGATAAGAGGTTAAGCATCAGGAAAAAAGTACCTTCTGGTATTTATTTTGTTGTTGCAGAAGTGGAAAGTGGGAAAGATTATAGAACATACAGGAAAAAGATTCTTGTGATTAAATAGGGAATTTGTTGAGGCGGCCCCTTCGGGGCCGCCAATTCTATTTCTAAGGTTTTATAATTTTCCGGCTATAATTCTCTATCTCTATAAAGTATATACCAGCTCTATAATGGCGCAGATTAAAGGTCATCTTTGTGGACTTTATGGCTCCTTCCATTACCCGATTGCCAGCCAGGTCAAAAAGTGCTACGTGTTTATTAAGTAGTGTCGGGTCCGCTTCAAGCACAAAATAGTCACTGGTCAGTGTTGGATATATTCTGAAAGGTAATCTTTTGTTCCTGTCTTCATCCGCAGGAAGTGGCGGTTGCGTCGGCATACCTATTGCTACAACCCCTACCTGGGATACTGTCCCCGAAAACCACCAGCTTGAACCTGTAGAACTCCGTGCTACATCACCCGCGTCTGTAACCATGTACAGATGGTGGTTTTCGTCTGATATCATGTCAACCACTCCCACCTGTGAGATTGTGGATATATCTGTCCACGTTTTCCCTGAATCCAACGAACGAAACAGGTCTCCAGTGTTGTTTACTACAAAAAGCGTATCCGGAAGCATCACGAGGGCTTTCATATTCATTGAGCCTGTGTTGCCTTTCAATATCCATGTTCTTCCTCTATCATTACTATAGTATACGTCTCCTGAACCCGTTAAAGCATATAACTCTCTTGCTATGCCTGCTATGTCTACGATGTCATTTGCTCCTATGGAAGATAAGAGGGACATGCTATCCGGTTCGTATCCCATGTATAAGTCCCCCGAACGGGTTACTACATAGTATCTATTTCCGGTTGCTATTATGCTTTTTGCATCGCTTGTTGGGAGTGCGTTTATTGCTTTCCAGGAAACGCCTCTATCTGCTGTTTTTAAAATTATACCACTTTCCGTAAGCAACAAACCAAGGGTATCGTTATTGAAATACATGCTTACTCCGTCCGGATGACCTATATTGGATACCAGACCGAAGTTTATACCTCCATCATCGCTACGAAATACGTCTCCTCGCTTGGTGAGAATATATACGTCCGCCCTTAAAATAGTGGTTAAAAATAGCAGCAAAAATAGCCGCCTAATTTTTTTCATTTTGTCACCTCATTACCTGAAATCCCTGTGTATAGGCTTTTTTACCGCCTATGTTTACCACACAAACATAACTTCCTGCAGGAAGTGAGAGGTCTTTTACTACTATGGAATGAGTCCCGTGCTTTGCCATTCCTGAATATATGTTTCTCACCAATTGCCCGTTTATGGAATATATGCTGACAGATACCTTCTGTGGTGTGTGCGAGAAATTATCAGGCACAAAGTATCTTATTGTAACTTTACCATTGACAATTGATGGTGTAATCTCAAGGGGCTTTTTCATGGTGTAGAACTCAACCTCTCCTATCCTGTATTCTTCTCCCAGTCCGTTAACCGCTCCCAATTCGTATCCCGTTATATCTGCACTCTTTGTGTCTTCGTAATTCAGTGTCTTTATCAGGTCTGTATTTACCTTCTCCCTTGTGCCGTTTGATTTTATTCTGTACAAGTTATAGCCTGCAAGTACATCGAGGCCCGGGTCTGTGTTCCATGTTAGTTTCACTTTGTTGTTATCTTCACTCTCTGCTTCAAATTTTAAAAGGTTTATTGTTGAACGTATAGTAAAAAATGAGTCTGACTGTGCGGCCTGCTTAATCTCAGTTGCGTCATACCAGTGCTTTACCACCTTGACCATGGCGTATCTGGTTGGGATATGAGGAACACGGAAGGTGAAGGTGTTAAGATTTGTATCTTCAGGTGGTTGCAAATCATCTCCTATTTTATTCCATGTATTGCCTCCATCCGTGGATATGTAAAGGTCAGCATAATCCTTTCCTTCCCATATTATTTTTTCATTTGCACCAACATTCCATACCTCACCGCCTTTTGGAGATAATATTTTAAACATGAAGAAGTCATATAAGTAAGCGGCACCATGATTTTCGTCAGCATACTCAGCACCAACAATCACATCGTTATAACCGTCTCCATTCACATCACCGGCACCTGAAACAGAACAACCAAAGAAATCCCATTGAGCCTTGCCGTAAATTTTGACATCATAGATAGAATCCATGGAAGACCCCCCGAAAAATATATAAGCACCTCCGGTATTGGAGGCTCCTATGGCATTGGCATACTTTGCGCCTACAATCACATCATCGTACCCATCCCCATTTACGTCACCGGCTCCTGAAACTGAAGTGCCAAACTCATCGTATGCTGCCTCGCCTCCCATGAAAATTGAATGCAGGTCATTGAAGAGTATTATGGCAGCGCCAGCTTCAGTATTCCCTTCAAAATTATATCCCTTCTCACCTATTATTACCTCATCGTATCCATCACCATTTACATCACCGGCACCGGAAACAGAACAACCTAAGTACTGCCCATTTTGCGCACCATATGAGGAAATATCATCAATAGAATCCATGGATTGTCCGCCATAAAATATAAACGCAGCCCCCTTGGTAGAATCACGCCCTTCTTCACCAACTATTACATCATCGTACCCATCCCCATTTACATCACCGGCACCTGAAACCGAGCATCCAAAATAACCGTCTTTTGAATCACCAACAAGTACAACATCTGGTATAGAATCCATGTTAGGGCTTCCGAAAAATATATATGCAGCTCCGACATCGCTATTGCCTCCAATGTCTTTCTCATCTGCACCAACGATTACGTCATCGTACCCGTCACCATTCACATCGCCGGCTCCGGATACGGAAGTTCCAAAATAATCATCTGCTGTGTCGCCCGCAAGTATAACATCAGGAATAGAATCCATGGAAGGTCCACCAAAGTATATGTATGCAGCACCTGCATTTAGATTGCCTCCAATGTCTTTACCATCTGCCCCCACAATAACATCATCATATCCGTCACCATTCACATCACCGGCTCCGGACACGGAAGTTCCGAAGTAATCATAAGCTGTGTCGCCCACGAGTATAACATCAGGAATAGAATCCATGGAAGGTCCCCCAAAGTATATATATGCAACCCCTGCATCTGGTTTTCCTCCAATATACTTATCTTCTGCTCCTACGATTATGTCATCGTACCCATCTCCATTTACATCACCGGCATTGGAGACAGAATTCCCAAACCAATCGTATGCTTCATCATCTCTCATTTTTACCTGTCTATCATATGTCACTGCCTTTAGCATCCCTGCCGCAAGGATGATAGCGAATATCACCCTTCCCGCATTTTTCATGCCTTTTCGTGTACAGTCCAGACGCATAGAATCCCTCCCGTGTTTTAAATAGTTTTAATTTTCAAAAATTTTCTTTATTATAAAGGTTATGAACAGAATGTCAAACAGTAATTTATAATAAGAGTGTATGCTGTGCTTTGCATAGATTAGAGGATATGTTCCTCGACAATTAGTCTTCTATGAACAACGGTTGTATGTTTGTGTTTTTCGCATAATCTCATGATGTATAGGTACTTGTATATATTGTGTATTATTCACAAACTAATACTTGACAATACTTATTGAACACATTATCATATTTACAAATGCATGAATGGGCTTTAGCACAATCCGTTATAGATGCAACCTTAAAGGTTGTAAAGGAGGAGAATATTAATTCTCCTCATAAAGTGATAATCGCTATTGGAGAATTGCAGGATATAGACCGTGAGATATTCAAAAAGGCTATTCAGGATATCAAAGTGGCCACATTGCTCAAAGAAGTGGAGTTTGTGTATAAAATAGAACCAGCAGTGCTTAAGTGTAATAACTGTGGACATGAGTGGATGTATCGTGACAGCATGAAAAATCTTTCAGAAGAAGAAAGAGAGAATATACATTTTATACCTGAGACAGTGCATATATATGTGAAATGCCCTGCATGTGGGAGTTCTGATTTTGAGATGAAAAATGGAAGGGGGGT
>JALVYB010000006.1 GCA_027038175.1 Caldifarciminota bacterium
TAAAGAGGAAAAAGGTTTATGTGAGAAACGGCTGGAATTTTATTCCACTCAGGTTGAGGGGGCTTTCTCCTGCTGATTATAGGTTTGTACTGAAAGTACGAAGCTACACGAGAGAGGCGGTTGTCCCCGTTCTCATAGGAAGTGGATGGACAGAAAAGCAATGGAAGTATATGATAATGGCAGTAAGGTATATTTTTACGAGAGAAGAGGTAGACTCCCTTGAAAATGCCTCTCTTTCTGATAAGAAAAAGTTATGGGATGCTTTCTGGGAAAGACGTGACCCTACTCCTGGAACATCCAGAAATGAGGCATATATCGAATTTTTAAGGAGGTTCAGGTATGCTGAGGAGCATTACAGAAGCATATTTGGAGGCGCTTTAAGCGATATGGGCATAATCTACGTTACACTTGGCCCTCCAGATGATGTTGAGAGGCATGATTTTGAAAGTGACAGGTCTCCGTATATAATATGGTATTATTACAGGTATAACCTTAAATTTAGGTTTGAGGACAGCTTTGGTACCGGGGACTATGAGCTTGTTGACCCACCCCGCTACATGCTTGATGAGATAATGGAAAGCATAAAAAGATGAAAACAAGGGAAAAGGGAAAGGAAAAAGAGAAAATCGCTGAGAAATATCTCAAGAAGAAAAAGAAATACAAAATACTTGACAGAAATTATACGAAGAGGACTGGAGAAATAGACATAATAGCAAAGGACAACAAAACAATTGTGTTCGTTGAAGTAAGGAGCCTGGAGTCTAAAGATATAGACCCTCTTGAAACAGTGTCTTTTAAAAAAAGAGAGCGTATAATAAAGACTGCTAAGCTTTATTTGATGGAACACCCCGAATTTGATGATATGGATGTAAGGTTCGACTTTGTGGGTGTCAGAGGAGAGGATATAACCCATATTGAAAACGTTTTCTGGGAGGAGGTATGATACTTGTTACAGGTGCCTCTGGCTTTATAGGCAGTCATCTCGTTGAAGAACTTGTCAAAAAGGGTGAAAACGTCAGGGCATTTGTCCACTACAATTCACGTGATGTTTTAGGCAATCTTGAGTACATTGATAAGAGTTTGAGGGATAAAATTGACATTTTTGCAGGGGACCTTCAGTATCTCGATGAGGTATTCGATGCAGTAAAAGGTGTGGATAAAGTAATTCACCTTGCGGCCCGTATTTCGGTAAATTACTCCTATAGAGCAGCCATAGAAACTATTGAGTCCAATATAAAAATGCTTTTAAACGTTCTTGAGGCATCAAGAAGGCATAATGTAAAAAACATTGTTTATGTATCAAGTTCAGAGGTATATGGCACTCCTGAACGCATTCCCATAACTCTGAAAACCCCAAAAAATGCCCAGTCTCCTTATGCAGCCTCAAAAGTAGCAACTGACGAGATAGCAAGGAGTTTTGCCTTATCTTACAGGATGAATATTAAGATAGCCAGGCCATTTAATACGTTTGGTGAGAGACAGTCTATAAGAGCGGTCATTCCATGGATTGTATATCAGCTCCTTTCTAAAGACCATAAATACATTGAAATAGGTAATACTCACACAAAAAGGGATTTTGTCTATGTGAAGGATACAGCGGCCTTTCTCATAAAAATGCTTGAGTATGAACAGGGGTTTATGGAGGTCAATTTCCCTTCAGGTGCACCCTATTCAATAGATGAGGTTATCAAAATTGCCATGGAGGAGACTGGTATAGAAAAAGAAGTGAAGAAGAGAAAGGAGAGGGTAAGGCCTTCTGGGAGCGAGGTGCAAATACTTACAGGGGATGTAAATGAGACCTATAAACTTATTGGCATAAGACCAGAAGTTTCTTTGAGAGAAGGTATAAAAAAACTTGCAACCTGGATGGAAAATAATATGGATAAAATTCAAAAGGAGCTTAGTTTATTATGAAAGCGGTAATCCTTGCAGGAGGAGAGGGTAGGAGACTAAAACCCTATACCCTTGTTCTTCCGAAACCCCTTGTGCCTGTGGGAGATATACCTATAATGGAGATTATTATCAGGCAACTTGCATACTATGGTTTTAAAGATATATACCTTGCTTGTGGGCATCTTGTGGAACTGATTAAGGCTTATTTTAAGGATGGTAAAAAATGGGGTGTTAATCTTCATTATTCTGTTGAGGACAAACCTCTTGGAACCGTCGGTCCTCTTAAACTACTTAAAAACGAACTGGATGAACCATTCCTTGTTATAAACGGTGACATCCTGACGGATATGAGTTTTCTTGATATTTTCCAGAATCATATTGTACAGGGTAAACTTATGACTATAGGTATAACAGAGCACAGGACGAAACTTGAATACGGCGTGGTGCATTTGTATGAAAATGCTGTGGTGGATTATGAGGAGAAGCCTGAGGTTGTTCACCATGTTTCAATGGGAGTGTATGTCTTCGCACCGTATATCTTAAGGTATATTGAAGAAGGGGAGAGAATGGATATTCCGGACCTTATAAAGAAGTTTCTTGATGAGGATATTGGTATCAACGCCTATATTTATAAAGGAAGGTGGTTTGATATAGGAAATACGGAGGACTTTGAAAGAGCGCTCCTGAGTTTTGAAAAGGAAAGGGATATATATCTGAAGGAGAGTGGGACATGAGTTGTATTTTTGAGACAGATATTAAGGAGTACAAACTCTTCAAGCGCGGAAAGGTGAGAGACCTTTATGAAGTAGGCAATAAAATTCTGATTGTTGCCACAGATAGAATATCTGCCTTTGACAGAGTTCTCAAAACATGTATCCCGGGCAAGGGAGAGATACTCACGGAGATTTCACTGTTCTGGTTCAAAAATACAGAAGACATAATTGAAAACCATATAGAAACTTACAGCCTGGAGGACTATCCCGCTGGACTTAAGAAATATAAATACCTCGAAAAACGCTCAATGCTCGTTAAAAAGGCCAGAGTAATTCCCTTTGAGTTTATTGTGCGAGGTTATCTTGCGGGATCTCTTTACAAAAGGTATCTTGAAGGGAAAACAAATCTTCCCTCTGGCATGTCTGAATTTGACAGACTCCCCGAACTCATGTTCACTCCAACAACAAAGGCAGAAGAGGGACATGATGAGCCAGTCTCATATAAGGATTTAAAAAAGGAACTTGGAAGCGACCTTGCGGCATATCTTAAAGAGGTTTCTTTTAAACTTTATAGAAGAGGCGAGAAAATAGCCTCGAAAAAGGGTATAACTATTCTTGACACGAAGTTTGAGTTCGGAATGATAGGTGATAAAGTTATTCTCATTGATGAGGTACTCACACCTGATTCATCGAGATACAGGGTTGTGGAAAATGGCAGAGTACTAAAACTTGATAAGCAGATACTAAGGGATTGTCTTAAAGAGAGAGAAAAAATAGATGGGAAAATGCCTGACGAAGTGCCAGAAAGTGTGGTTTTAGAGATTCAAAGGGCTTATCTCAAAATTAAAAACCTTCTTTTGAACTGATGTTTTTTCTGTTTAAGAAGAAAAATAGACGAAATGTTTATAAAGAGTTATCCAGTATCAACTTTTGCGGAAAAATAGAAAACTCCCTCCATGTTGTTGTAAAATTTCCTGAAGACCCAACTCTATTTTCATTCTCTTTGCCTGCTGCGAGAAAGGTAGAAAGTTATTTCAAAGGTACAAAGTATGGTATCTTCAAGGACGAGTCGTTTCCTTTTGTTTCGAGTTTCCTTAAGTATATAAAGAGTTTTTCCCGGGGAAATGAACTGGAAAAATTTAATTTTAAGAGAAGTGTCTTAATTGATTTTGAACTTGATAAAGAAAAAGCCGGTACCGAATATCCTTTCCCTATGCGCATAGGTTTTAAGAAGGAGTTATTTCCCGAATTAAATATAATTTACACTCTGAAAGAACCCCTCTTTCCTGAGTATTATGAAGAAGTTATGGCAAACATAACGGGTAAGAAAAATGAAGTGAAAATTATGGAGCATAAAACCAAGAGAGGGTGGGCATGGGAGTTTCTGAAGTATCATGGGATGACTCACAAGAAAAAAGTCTTGCTCGTTGATTTGAGGGGAGATAAGAAAGAAAAAATCAAACATGTAATCAAAGAGAAACATAAAGATACATGGTTCCCTGTTTTTTTAGATGAAGTGCATGATATTTCCCTTGACCAGAAAATAGCCCTTTTACTGGTCGCAGACCAGTTCCTTTTTGATACCTCATATTTCGCTTATTTTGCAACTCTTGAGGGTATAAAATCATATAAAATCGGTACATTGCCGCTCCCTGTAAATCCAAAATCAGCTCTAAACATAGTAGAAGAAAAAGACATAGAACAGATCATACAATGAAGTCGTATTTCAGGCTGCTTAGATTCGTAAAGCCACACAAAACTCTGTTCATTATCACTTTTCTTGTTATGACTTTCTATTCTTTCCTTAATAGTTTTCAGGTTGCAATTCTTTCACCTATTTTGAAAACCCTGTTTTACAGGCAGAATGCCCCATTGTACAGGATAAAGCACTTCCCCTGGCTCGCTGATTTCCTGAATAACACCATATTAAGAAAAGACCCTCTCACTGCGGTTAAAATTCTTGCACTTTTGCTAATGGGCATCTTTTTTGTAAAGGCTATCTTTACATATTTTTCAAAATTTCTTGGTGCGCTACTGCAGGAGAAAATAACAAGGGATATAAGGGTAAAGCTCTTTGACAAGGTTATGAATCTGCCCCTTTCCTACTTTACCCGCGGGGATTCCGGAGACCTCATTTCACGTTTTATTAACGATATTCAACTGGTTAAAACCGCACTGACACATGGTATTTATGTTGCCATAAGAGAAGGGCTTATGACTGTATTTTATCTTGCTCTCTGTTTTATCAGTGCCTTCTGGCTTGCCCTAATTGCATTTGTGCTTATACCCCTTTCTCTTTTATTTGTTGTGATGATAAACAGAACCCTTAAAAAGCGGGCAAGGAAAGCACAGGAGAAGATGGGTGAGATAGGGATGCATCTTTTTGAAACCCTTAATGGCATAAAACTCATCAAGGGGCTTGGTATGGAAGAGGATGAAAAATACAAATTCAGAGAAAAAACAAGGGCTTATTACCGTTCGGCTGTTAACTTTCAGCTTTTAGGTGCCCTTCCATCACCTGTAAATGAGTTTATGACTTCTTTTGTCGCAGCCCTTTTGCTCTATGCTGGCGCGCTTTTTATCTTTAAATACCATTCCCTTACACCGGACAGGTTCTTTGTATTTTTAGCTGCTGCACTTTCAATGATGTCGCCTGTAAAACACCTTACCCAGATTAACACTTATCTTCAGGAAGGACTTGCAGCGGGTGACAGGTTATTTCAGATTTTTGATACACCTGAGGAAAAATGGCAAGGTAATAAGATATTCACCGGACTCAGGGAGAAGATAGAGATAAAAAACCTGAACTTCTCCTATGAGAAGGATAAGATTACTCTGAAAGATATAAATCTAACACTGTTTAAGGGCAGAAAAACAGCAATCGTGGGGCATACAGGTTCTGGAAAGACTACCCTTTTAGACCTTGTAGCAGGGTTTTACTATGATTACGAAGGGGAAATTCTGGTGGATGGCACAGAACTCAGAGAGTTTGATATAAGGTCATACAGGAGGAAAATTGCAATTGTTCCTCAGGATGTGTTTTTATTTAAGGGGACGCTCAGAGAGAATATAACGTACGGTGTTGAAAATTATACGGAGGAAGAGTTTAAGAGGGCTGTAAAGATAGCCCTTGTGGATGATTTTGTGGAGAGATTGCCTAAAGGATACGATACCATTGTAGGGGAGCGGGGTAGCACCCTCTCAGGTGGAGAAAAACAGAGAATAGCAATAGCAAGGGCTATCCTTAGAAAAACCGATATAATACTTCTGGATGAGGCGACAAGTGCTCTGGATAATGAGAGTGAGAGGAAGTTCAAGGAGATGTTCAGGGAAATTGAGAGGAACGCACTTTTGCTTGTAATTGCACACAGGTTAAGTACTGTGCTTGATGCTGATGAGATTGTGGTGATGGAAAAAGGGAGAATTGTTGCGAAGGGTACCCATGACGAATTACTTCAAAGGTCAGAGCATTACCGTAAACTTTATGAGAGTCAATTCGCATGAGGCTCAGATTTACTGAAAAACTCATAGGAATACTTGGCACATTTGTAGTGCTCGGGCTCCTTATCACCCAGCCTGTAATTAAGGGAGCAGAGAAAGAAGTTAAGAGGACAACAACACTAATGGCAAAACTCATGTCAGGGTTAATCATATACTCTCTTTATGAAGAGGATGTACAACGGGTTTTGAGGGATGTAATAAAAGATATAGGTTTTCCAATAGTGATTACTGACCAGTACGGCATACCAAGGGCATGGGAGGGCATAGGGGTAAATCCAAGACTCTTTACTCAGAGTGAACTCAACAGGCCACAGAAACTCATGAGTAACCCGAACTTTCGCAAAATACTCCGGGCCATTCAAAGACTTAAAAACGTGGCAAAACCCATTCCAATAAGAAAGGGGGATTTTGTGGTAGGCTATCTATACTATGGTTATCCCCATGTGCTGAGTTACATGAGAATTTTACCTTTTGTTTTGATGCTCCTTGCACTTATTACCTTCATAATCTTCTATACCTTTGCACGTTCCGTGCATGTATACGAGATAGAAACAGTATGGGTAAACTTTGCCAAAGGACTTGCCCACCAGATGGGTACCCCTGTCTCGGCCCTTTTTGCATGGCTTGAACTTTTAAAAGATGAGAATGTGCCTGATTATATTATAGAAAATATGACCCATGACCTTGAACGACTCAGGGCTATACTGCTCAGATTTTCAAGGGTTGGTGGTAGTGCAGATTTGAAGGAGCAAGACATAAAAAGCGTAATAGAGGACACCATCACCATGTTAAAGGAGAGGTTCTTAAAGAATATAAAGATTGAGCTTGTACTCAGTCCATGCACTTTAAAAATAGACAGAGAACTCATATCCTGGGCGATAGAAAACCTCGTAAAAAACGCCTATGAGGCAAGGAGCAGTAATATGCCCACGATTGAGATAAGAAACTACAAAGACGGTGAGCACTGTGTAATAAGAATAACCGATAATGGCAAGGGTATAGAACCCCAGTATAGGAAAAAACTATTCAGAGAGTCTTTCACCACAAAGAAGAGAGGATGGGGTGTTGGTCTATTATTGACAAGGAGAATAATAGAGGATATCCATGGGGGTAAAATCCGCCTTGTAAGAACCGAGCCCGGAGTAGAGACCATTTTTGAAATAAGACTGCCAATACAGTGATTTTTGGAAAAATTACAGACTTGATCAGGGTAGTGAAAACTAAATCGTGTGAGAATAAGAAGAATCCTCTATTCACCGGAACACCATAACGCCTGATTTTAATTTTAGTTTTGATTATAGACCCTACTCGTACGGAAGTGTACATCTCACACTCGATTATGGTACAACCTTTGTATACCTTGATAACGTGCCTCGCAAATTGCGATTAGCCTATGAATTCAGAATGGCTCCATTTTATAATAGCCATATACTATTTTTAAAGTACATGCGGGCAGAGTTTGTCGGATTCGTCATCTATCTGCCCGACATTAGAGAAAATGTTAAGTTGCTTCTACCGGTATTTCCATATTTTTACCGGCAGTGGCAACTGAAGTAAGCACGCCCTCCCTTATTACGCTTTAACAGGATTTGCAGGTTTTGATACCCAGAAGAGTGTAAAGGGGACAAAAGCCTATAATGCCTGTAATAAGTGGAATTAACCCCAGCCAGCCCCACGGGGTTTTGGGCCCCCAGAAAACTATAGCCAGCAAGACTATTCCTATGATAATTCGTATAATCCTGTCACCTATTCCCTCATTTACTTTCATCGTGTACCTCCTTGTTTTATTATCATTATAAACCTTTTGCTATCCCCTGTCAAATGATAGACTTTTGATTAATCGTGGAGTAGCCTTTATAATTTTAAACAGGGCCGTTAGCTCAGGCGGTTAGAGCACCGGATTTTTAATCCGGTGGCCGCAGGTTCGAGTCCTGCACGGCCCACTTTTCGATTTTGCAGGAGCAACTGATTTACGCCATTGCTCTCTCTGAAATCAAAGGCATTGGACCTGTATATTTCAAAAAACTCCTGGACTTTTTCGAAACACCTAAAGATGTATTCTCTGCTTCTCTATCAGACCTTTTATCCTGTATTCCGCAAAGGGTTGCAGAAGAGATTTTAAAAAATAACCTTCAAAAAGCAGAGAAAATATTCACTATTTCCCAGAAACATGATATTGGCATAACTTTTTATGGAGCAGAGGATTACCCGGAGAGGCTTTTGAATATTCATCTTCCCCCACCTGTGCTTTATGTAAAAGGGGATATAAAACAGATTGATAATGTGAAAAGTGTGGGTATTGTTGGAACAAGGAAGCCAACACAGTACGGAGTTAAGGTAACCTCCGATTTCTCAAGGGTATTGGCAAAACACAGAGTAGCCATTGTTTCTGGGGGTGCATACGGAATTGATACCTTTGCTTTAAGAGGTGCTGTGGAAAATGGTGCTTATGCTGTGGCAGTTCTTGGAAATGGGCTTTTAAATCCATACCCTGCCTCTAACAGGGGGCTTTTCAGAAAAATTGTGGAAACAGGCGGTGCTGTTATCAGCGAATTCCCACCAGAGACGCGCCCTTCCAAAGAAAATTTTCCAAGAAGGAATCGCATTATAAGTGCTCTCTCTGATGTTCTACTCGTTGTGGAGGCAGGAGAAAAGAGTGGCTCCCTTATTACAGCAGCATGGGCTACCGAGCAAAATATTGAAGTGTATGCAGTACCGGGTCCAATTACAGCACAGACTTCAAAAGGTACAAATCTTTTAATTAGAGAAGGGGCAAAGATGGCTCTTTCTCCTGATGATATACTAAATAACCTTGGTGTTGGTAGAAAAAAAGAAGAGTCAAACATACAATTAACAGAGGATGAGGAAAAAATTTACAATATGATTACAGAGGAACCCATTCACATAGATGCATTATCAGAAAAAGTGGGCATTGAAGTATTTAACCTTATACCCCTTCTCTTTTCTCTCGAACTTAAAGGTGTGATTCGACAGTTGCCTGGAAAATATTACATTAGAGAGTTGTCCTTATAAGTTGAAGGCACAAGGTCCAGACGTTTTCTCCATTTATCAACCTTGAGTATTCTTACTTTTATGTTATCTCCAAGAGTTATGGCTGGTTTTCCGTCAATTAAAATGTACACGAGGTCTTCGTCAGTTTTTGCGTTTTTGCCAAATAGTTCCAGCGGAATGAATCCGTCAATGAAGAAATCTGAAAGGTTAACGAATACGCCATGTTCAATTATATTGACTATAACTCCATCAAACTCCCTATCCTGTTGGTCTTTAAGGAAATCAAGGATTTTATAATCTGTTATATCCCATTCTGCTCGCTGGGCTATTTCTTCACGTTTTGTGGAAAGTTCTGCAACCTCTGATAGTTCCTCGAGGAGCGAATTTTTGTCTTTAAGTTGCTTTTTAAGTGCCCATTTCAAAACTCTGTGGACAATAAGGTCTGGGTATCTTCTTATGGGAGAGGTAAAATGTAAATAGTAAGGAAGAGATAGGCCAAAATGACCTTTGTTTTCTACCGAGTACCTTGCCCGCATCATGGAACGCAACAAAAGGTAGGACACTACTTTTCTTGTTTTGTCATCCTCTATTCTGTTCAAAAGGTCATACAAAATGGCGTTTAGATTACCATCCTTTTTGTCAACCTTTGTTTTTGTAATTTTCTCGTAACTTTCAAAAAACAGTTTGAGTTTCTCTGCATCCGGCTTTTCATGGATTCTATAAACTGCCGGGATGTGTTTTTTGTTCATATACTCTGCTACAGTGACATTTGCCCTTATCATAAATTCCTCAATTATACGCTGGGATTTTAGTCTCCCGTCTATTTCAATTTCCTTAATTTTACCTTCCTCGTCAAGTATTATCTCAGGCTCAGGTATGTCTATGTCAATACTATGCCGCCTGGCTCTGTCTTTTAAGAGAATGTCTGCAAGTTCATTAGCAAGTTTCAAACTTTCTTTTACTTTTTCAAAATACCCCTCTGAAAAAATAGAAACACTGTCTTCATCAAGTGGCTTGTCATTTATAATGCGTTCTGCATCTTCATAGGAAAGCCTTGCAACAGAATGGATTACAGAGGGGAAAATTTCGTATCTTATGATTTTACCACCAGATGTTATGTCCATGATGACGCTCATTGTCAACCTATCCTCATCGGGGTTTAGTGAACACAGTTCATTTGATAGTCGCTCAGGTAACATGGGTATTACTTTATCGATTAGATAAACACTGAACCCTCTTTTTCTTGCCTCCCTGTCAAGTGCACTATTTTCCGTGACGAAGTGAGAGACATCGGCAATGTGGACCCCGAGCCTGTATACATTACCTTTCTTCTCAACGGAAATTGCATCATCAAAGTCTTTTGCGGTTTTCGGGTCTATGGTAAAAATAACCCAGTCCCTTAAATCCCTCCTGCCACGGTATTTTTTAGGCATGTTAAGGGCTTTAGCATTGTTTAATACCCTTTTAGGGAATTTCTCAGGTAATTCGTACTTTTCTATAACAGTAACATAGTCAATTTCAGGGTCATTGTCTTTGCCCAGTATTCTTTTTAATTTTACGTTTTCACCCCTGAAATAAAAAGATACCCTCCACCCGCCTGTTTTCAGTTTAATTTTCCTATTAACCGGCAACATATCTCCCAGTGAGGGGTCGTCCGGTATAATGTACCATTTCTTTTTCTTCCTGATTAATTCTCCTGTGTAAACCTGTTTCTTCCTTTCCAGGATCTTCACCACTCTACCTTCTCTCTTTTTACCTCTTTTATCTTTTTTCAAACTCACGAGCACTTTATCACCTGTTCTCGCTCCCATGAGGAACCTGCCAGGGATAAATACATCTTCTTCTCCATCCATAATAAGGAAACCAAACCCCGCACTAAAACGCTGAATCTCTCCCTTTAACAACTTTGCCCTTCTTTTGAGTTTCCTGTATTTTCCATTATTAGTCTGGGTTATGTAACCATCTATAACTAAATCCATAAGGGCTTTCTTTAGTTCTTCATCGTTAGGTCTTGGATGAAGTCGCTTCTTTATGGTTTTAAAAGAAAGACCGTTTTTCTTTCCTTCAAGTATGTTCAAAATTTTATCTTTCATAGCAGTATAAGTTTACTGTATAACAAGCATTTGGGGAAGTATATTAAAAGTTTAATCTGTATTTTGTTTCTCACATTATGGTAAATTCCCTGATTTTGTTTATATATTGATTCTGAAAACAGCGAACACTTGAAAAAAGCCACGATATAAGTTAAAATTAAAATATGACTTGGATAAACTTTAAAGACCCTAAAGTAAAGAAGATTCTAAAACGTGCCACACTTAAAAATCCTTACTTCATACCGTTTGTGCTTTTTTTCACCATTGCTTTCTTTACAATAGTAGTATTACAACACGGTTATACGAAAGGTGTAAATGACCTTGAACAGTATACCGCCCAGATATACAACAAGTTTTTTCTTGATGGCATAGATAACCTCAAAAACGAACTCTTTTACAAATTAAGGTTAACAGAGGGGGAACTCAAAAAATTCACTTTCTTCATGAGGGACATAAAAGCAAGGGATATGAATATAGAGGGCGCCCTCTGGAATACAAAAGGGCAACTCGTTTATTCCTCCAATGTGAAGATATTCCCCCCTGGAACCAGACCCCGCAAAATCCCTTATTATTTCAGAATCTCTCTCTTATCAGGTGAACCATACTACTGGCTCGAAATGGACTTGAAATCGGGACATGCTACAATAGCCATCCCCATAACACCCGGTTTTTTAAGGAAACTAACAGAGGGTATCCAGACGGATGCAGCGCTTTACGAAGATGGAGAACTTATGGTCGCAACAAGTGCTCTTTTCCCTAAAAAAATTGGTGATAAGATACCTGAGAAAATTCATGGCCATAGAGTTATTATTTCCTCCATTGACAAAGACTTCTCATGGGTATTACTTATTCCACCACTTTCAAGAGGAATGAATGCAACGGCCATTATTATTTCTTCTGCGTTTTTGATTGGAGGATTTTTGCTTGCAATTGCATGGGCATTCCAGCTTGCATATATAGAAATGGATATGGAGGAAGAGGAAATAAATCTAATCAAAATGTTCTCTGAAATCCTTGATGAGGTACACAAACAGACAACAGGTATGGACTCTTTCCTTTCTCTTATAAGACATCTTAAAGAAAAATTCAAACTTGACTTTATTGGGTACTTTAACGCTCAATTTAAACTTATAATAAAAGCCCCTCTGGAATTTGATGAACAATACGTTTTTGAACAACTTGCAGGGTTTGATTATTCAATCACAGAAATAAAGGAGATAAAAGCACAGGACTACTATATAACCGTGGTCCCGGTTCCCATTCACTCAAACCTGAAATACGGATGGATTATTGTGGCAAGAAAGAAAATTCTTCTTAAAAATGACAGAGCAAAATGGGCCCTCATACATCTTGCAGAGATACTTGCCCTCTATGAAGCAGGCAAGAGTCAGGCAAAGAAGCTTGCGAAAATGGCGTTTTTAGACCCCCTCACACAGATTTTCAACAGAAGGTTCTTCATGATACGCGCGACAGCAGACTTTAACAACGCAATGAGGCAGGGTGAGCCATGTTCCGTAATAATGGTGGATATTGACCATTTTAAGAAGTTTAACGATACCTATGGACATCAATATGGAGACGAGGTGCTCAAAACCGTTGCAAGTGTTTTGTCGTCAAGTTTGCGAGACTCTGATGTTATTGGGCGATATGGTGGAGAAGAGTTTGTTATTTTCCTGCCCGGAACAGGGCTAAGGGAGGCGGAGAGAATTGCCGAGAGATTAAGGCAGGCTGTAGAAAAATATCCAATGGCAAAGAAGAATATCACCATAAGTCTTGGTGTTACTGAGTGCACGCCCAATGATACTCTTGAATCCGCAATAGAGAGGGCAGATAAAGCACTTTATATGGCAAAAGAAAACGGTAGAAACAGGGTGGAGGTGGTGGGAAATGAAAGAGGACATTGAGAAGATTAAAAAAGAAATTGAAGAACTCAGGGAAAAAATCCGTTATCACAATTACAGGTATTATGTGCTGGATAGTCCGGAAATATCCGACGAGGAGTATGATGCACTCTTCAGGCGTCTCGTAGAACTTGAAGAAAAGTACCCGGAACTCAAGACACCTGATTCTCCAACTCAGAGGATTGGTGCTCCGCCTAAAAAAGAGTTTGGAGAGGTAAGACATGACCTTCCCATGTATTCCCTCCAGGATGCAAGGAATGATGATGAACTTCGTGAGTTTGATGCAAAGGTCAAGAGAATTCTGGGCCTTTCAAAGGATGCGAAAATAGAGTACCTTGCAGAACCCAAGTTTGATGGACTTTCATGTGAAATAACTTACATAAATGGCATTCTTACCACCGCATCCACAAGGGGAGATGGCTACGTGGGAGAGGATGTCACAGAAAATGTGAAAACTATCAGGTCAGTTCCGCTTAAACTCTTCACGGACAATCCCCCTCCCAAATTTCAGGTAAGGGGTGAGGTTCTCATGAAAAAGGAAGACTTTTTGAAGTTAAATGAATCTCTGAAAGAGAGAGGGGAGAAAACCTTTGCCAACCCAAGAAACGCTGCAGCAGGCTCTCTAAGGCAACTTGATCCCAGAATCACAGCCCAGAGAAAATTAGATTTTGTTGCATGGGGTATTGGTGTTGCAGAGGGGATGAAGTTCAGGAAACAATCAGAAATTCTTGATACAATCGAAAAATTCGGCTTTAAAACATCAAGACCGAGGGAAATTGCGAGTGGAATTGAGGAAGTCCTTGAGTATTACCATAAAATGGAGGAGGAGAGAGAGGAAATTGAATACGAACTCGATGGAATAGTGGTGAAGGTTAATGACCTTGAATTGTGGGGTAAACTTGGAGAAACCTCAAGGGCTCCGAGGTATATGATAGCAGGCAAATTCTCACCCAGGAAGGCAGAGACTGTTTTAAAAGACGTTATATTCTCTGTGGGCAGAACTGGCATAGTTACACCTGTTGCAATACTCGAGCCTGTTTACGTGGGTGGTGTTATTGTTCAGAGAGCCACTCTTCACAATTTTGACGAAGTAAAGAGGCTTGGAATTAAAATCGGGGACAGGGTAATAGTCCAGAGAGCAGGGGATGTTATTCCTGAAATAGTTGGACCTGTTATAGAAAAGAGAACGGGCTTTGAGAGAGAGATTATTCCGCCTGAACACTGTCCTGTTTGCGGTTCAAAACTTGTAAAGGAAAACGTGTATTTAAGATGTGTGAATATGTCCTGTCCGGCAAAACTCAAAGGAGCACTCAGACATTTTGCGCAGAGAAAGGCCATGGACATTGAAGGGCTTGGAGAAAAACTCGCAGAGATGCTCGTGGACAGGGGCCTTGTAAAAGACCTTGCTGATATATACTATCTGAAAAAGGAAGACCTTCTAAACCTTCCGGGATTTGCAGAAAAGTCTGCATCCAATCTTATAAATGCCATTGAAAAATCGAAAAAAAGACCGCTTGCACGGTTTTTATACGCAATTGGCATCCCTAATGTGGGGGAATATACAGCAGAGGTGCTTGCAAAGAAATTTAAAACCCTTGAAAATATCAAAAAAGCGTCCTATGATGACCTTATCAAAATCGAAGGCTTTGGTCCTGAGATAGCAAGGTCCATATACGAGTTTTTCCGTGATGAGAACAACCTGAAGGTTCTGGAAAAAATGTTTAGAGCCGGGGTGTCTCCCATAGAGGAAAAGGAGGAAAAGGAAAGTCCAATTAAAGACAAGGTGTTTGTATTCACGGGTGCTCTCTCATCTATGAGCCGAACAGAGGCAAAAAATCTCGTTGAAGAGAGGGGTGGGATTGTTAAAAATTCAGTGTCAAAAAAAGTTGACTTTGTTGTGGTAGGTGAAAACCCTGGTTCAAAATACGAAAAGGCAAAATCCCTTGGTCTTAAAATTATAAATGAGGAGGAGTTCCTGAAACTCCTGGGTATAGGATAATGAAGAGATTTGGTGCCTTTCTCCTCGCATTTAAGCTGTTTTCCAATCTTAATCCGACCTGGGTTTATGTGGATAATGGCAATATCCACTATCTATTTGAAAAACGCGGTAACAAACTCTTTCAAGGTGGAATTGTGATAAAGTCCTATGAACTTCCCTATTCTGATTCTGTTGTTATTGGAACGGAGGGCAGAGAGCATACTTACAGAGGCTCTGTTTTAATAAGAGTGACCAGAACAGGTGAACTCATTGTCATAAACAGAGTTAAACTGGAGGACGCCGTAAAGTCAGTGCTTACCACTATACCGGTAAATAACAAAAATGGTGAACTTTTAAAACTGAAGAGCGTCATGGCAAGAACAATGCTCATGTATCTTGCACGAACAAAACGTTATATACCGGACAGCACAGACTTTTTCGTATACACAGGCAGGGATGGCGAAAAACCACTTGGCAACTTCGCAAGCAAGTTTACAACAGGCGAAATTTTAACACAAAACGACAGCATCATTGTTCCATTTTATCACACCAATTCAGGTGGAGTAACCGAGGGTGGTTCTGACATAGGTTGTCCTTTTGGTTATCTTGTCCCCATAATTGATACATTTGCAAAGTACGGGAAATCCTTTTCATGGGAAAAAATCATCACAGAGGATTCCCTTTACAAACTTCTCAGGACGCGCACGCTTACTCCACTTGAAGTAACCCCATCCGGAAGAGTGCGCAGTTTTACAGGTGATAATGACGTAACCATAGATGCTGACACCGTGAAAAAACTCCTTTCACTTCCCTCATTGTTAATTTACATAGAAAATAACGCTGACACATTGATTATTTATGGAAGGGGAAAGGGCTCTGGACTTGGCATTTCAATGGAAAGTGCAGATTACATGACATCGCATGGATTGTCCTACATTGACGTTATCAAACTTTTCTATGGAGGTCTTGTAAACTTAACAAGGAGGCAGAGTTATGAAGAGTTATACAGAATACCTGTGGTTCAATACGCCCAGAAAGCGGGAACTTGTGCACATTACTGATAGGGTGGAAGAAGCCGTCAAAAAAAGCGGTGTAAAAGAGGGTTTCTGTCTTGTATCTGCTATGCATATAACAGCAGGCATAATTGTTAATGATTATGAAGAGGGGTTGTGGCAGGACATATGGGGGTGGCTTGAAAAACTTGCACCCTATAGACCGGATTATAACCATCATCACACAGGGGAGACAAATGGTGATGCACACCTAAAGCGCATACTCGTTCACCATCAGGTTATCCTTCCCGTTACAGACGGTAGACTGGATCTTGGTCCATGGGAGCGTGTTTTCTATGCAGAGTTTGATGGACAGCGCAGAAAAAGGGTTGTTATTAAGATAATCGGTGAATAGGCACCTTACCCTCTTTTGAGCATCCCATAATGTAAGGTTATAATTCTATATAAAACACAAGGAGGTTGAAGCATGCAGAAGGTAGGGATGTTGATTCTTGCGATTTTCCTGATGGGAGCCACATTCAAGGATGTAAAAAAAGACGCAGATGATGCTGTAAGAAGAGGTGATTACAAAATAGCAGTTTCCCAGTATGAAACCTTTTTAAAGCAAAAAGATATTGGAAAGCAGGATAAATTCAATACATATATCGAACTTGCAGACATTTACCTCTATAAACTCAAGAAACCCAGAAAGGCTATAGAATACCTTTTAAAAGCAAAACAACTCTTTCCAGAAACATATCGCAGGATGGATGAGGTCTATTACAGACTTGGGCTTTCCTATGAGAAAATAGGCGATTATCAAAAGGCTGCCGAGATGTATGAGAAACTCGTTATGAACTTTCAGAAATCTAAGTATTACAACGACGCATGGAACAGAATAAATGTGGCATTTGCTCATAACTATCAGGACACAGTGGCATACGTTGGTGGTGAATACATAACAAGTATGCAGGTTGAGAACCTTCTCGACAGACTGAATCCCATGATGAAGAGTTATTATTCAACTGAGGAAGGCAAAAAGAAACTTCTTGAAGAAATGATTAAGCAGAAACTCCTTGTAAAAGAAGCAGAGGACAAAAAACTCTATCTCAAATCTGACGTTCAGGATAGGCTTAATCAATGCTATGAGAATGTCCTTGCACGTGCAATGGTGGATGAGATAAGGGGTAGTGTTAAAGTGACAGACAAAGAGGCAGAGAAGTTCTACAGAGAGCACCTTGAGCAATACAGAGAACCTGCTACAATAAAGGCATACAGAATTCTTGTCCACAGAAAAGCGCTTGCTGATTCTATTTACAGGCTCCTTAAAAAGGGAGCAAACTTTGATACACTTCGTGCAAAGTTCTCGGAGGCAAGAGATAAAAACTCCAGAGCGCCTCTTGTTATCACAAAGAAGGGCAAAAAGGACAAACTCTTTGAAAAAATCTTCAAGACCCGTAAGGGTAAGATTTCAAAACCCATTCAGCAGGATGACACCACCTTTGTAATTTTCAAGGTGGTTGATAAGAAGAAAGAAGGATATAAGCCATTTAAAACTGTGGCCGCTGCTATCAAAACACGCCTTAAGCAGCAGAAAGAAAAAGAGGCTTATGATAAACTCATTGAGAGCCTTAAAAAGAAGTATAACGTGAGAATAATGTGGGATAAAAACAAAGAGAGTGGAAAGAAAAAGGGCACAGAGAAGAAAGATAACAAAAAGTGAAGAGGGAGTTGTACTTCTCTTTGATGACAATAAAGGCGAAGGCGTAATAAGGCTCAAAGACGGGTCCCGCATAAAAGTCCACTACAGAGATATTATGCGGGACTCGATTTTCTTTTTATTTGAAGGTGAAAAAGTAAGAGTGCATTTTGACGATGAAGGGAGGGTTATAAAAGTTGATACGCTTTGAACTTATAAAGAAGGAAAAGCATACAGGAGCAAGATTGGGTATACTTCACACGCCACACGGTGATTTTGAAACTCCATTCTTTATGCCTGTTGGAACCCAGGCAACAGTAAAAACAATGTCCCCGCGCGAACTTGAAGAAATCGGCGTTTTGATGATTGTTTCAAACACCTATCACCTTCACTTAAGGCCCGGTGACGAACTTATAAAAGAAATGGGCGGGCTTCATAAATTCATGGGGTGGAAGAGAGGAATACTCACAGATTCAGGCGGTTTTCAGGTTTACAGTTTATCTGATTTAAGGGAGTATGACAGAGATGGTGTAAAGTTTCGTTCACATATTGATGGGAGGTATATATATTTCACACCAGAAAATGTTATGGACATTGAGGCAAACCTTGCACCTGACATTGCCATGGTTCTCGATTGGCCCTCAGAGTATCCAACTACCTATAAAGAGGCTGTAAAGCACCTTGAAACAACCCACAGATGGGCAGAGAAGGCACTTGAACACAGAAACAGATACCACAAAGAACAGGCCATTTTTGCCATAACACAGGGTGCAACATTTCACGATTTAAGAAAAGAAAGTGCAAAATTTCTCTCCTCTTTTGATTTTGATGGATTTGCAATAGGAGGACTTGCATTTGGAGAGCCAAAGGTGGAAAGAGATAAAATCGTTGAAGAGAGCACTCCCCTTTTGCCGGAGGACAAGCCCCGTTATTTAATGGGAGTGGGTTATCCTGAGGATATAATTGACAGCGTAATAAGGGGCGTTGACATGTTTGACTGTGTGCTGCCCACGAGAAACGCAAGAACAGGTACCGTATTCACACATTATGGAAAATTAGTTGTTAAAAATGGGGCGTATAAAAAAGACAAAAGACCTCTTGACCCTGACTGTGATTGCTATGTTTGTAAAAACTTTACCCGTGCCTATA
This sequence comes from Caldifarciminota bacterium, assembly GCA_027038175.1. Lineage (GTDB taxonomy): Bacteria > Hydrothermota > Hydrothermia > UBA1063 > CAJXJZ01 > CAJXJZ01. Next base: position 18,932 of record JALVYB010000006.1, read on the forward strand.
TAAGACATCTTTTCAATGCAGGAGAAATATTAGGACCCCGCCTTACAACCTATCACTCCATTTACTTTTACACAAAACTCATGGAAGAGATAAGACACGCCATAAGAGGCGACTATCTCCTTGATTTTAGAAAAGAGTTTTTGGAGAAATATAGAGGAGAGGAATAACCACCAGTATTTTTTATTTCAGTTACATCCCGATATAACTCTCTTATCCAATGGATATACTCACTCTAACGCAATTTAGTTTACACTGCCTGAGAATGTAAAAACACCATTTTCAGGGAAACTACGAAAAATTCCTCATAGTAAGGCTGCAACCGCCTGCTCTTGATTCCCTTAGGGTCAAAACAAAAGGTTTCCATTCCTTATAGTAAGGCTGCAACGTGAAGTCATTTTTCCTGTATCCCTGGAAGAATATACCAAGTTTCCATTCCTCATAGTAAGGCTGCAACAGAAGTGGATGGACGATGTGGTGATTAAGACTGAACGTTTCCATTCCTCATAGTAAGGCTGCAACTGGATTGCCCCTTATGTCAGTAAATCTGGCAATCTTGTGTTTCCATTCCTCATAGTAAGGCTGCAACGCTTATTGTTACCATTTCTAAAATGTTGAATATACAGAGTTTCCATTCCTCATAGTAAGGCTGCAACGAGAAAGTATGACCTCCTCCAGAGGTCAATTGAAAGGAGTTTCCATTCCTCATAGTAAGGCTGCAACAAGAAATTATTATTGTTGGGGACGAACAGTATCTTAAGTTTCCATTCCTCATAGTAAGGCTGCAACCTGCTCAGTTGAAATATGATTTGCTTGCAGAGTATGTTTCCATTCCTCATAGTAAGGCTGCAACACAAACTTACGCCTTTTATGTGGCACAGGGTATAAATGGTTTCCATTCCTCATAGTAAGGCTGCAACCCATTTATGTTATTCTAAATCAACATTATTGACCAAAAGGTCATAATGAAGGCTACGATGAAAATTTTAATCCCTGAGATGTGAATTGTCAAGTATAGAGTCTAAGTTCTTGATTTTCATCGTGTCACAAATCCCCCGGGTTTTTGGTAGTCTGTTGGGTTTGTGCAAATTAAAATGAGAATAATTCTTGTTATAGGTTAGTTGTCTTATGCGCTGATTTCCCGGATTGTCTCACTTTCCCGTTGATTCTAAACTCCTTAAAGTAGTGTTTTGTTGGTTTTAACAGGTAAAAATTACCTCACATGACGGGCCAGCATCATTATCACACCAAGCA
>JALVYB010000007.1 GCA_027038175.1 Caldifarciminota bacterium
AAAGGATACACCATCCTGGGAGCTCCCTCTTATTATTTTTGCAATTCTTATCTTACCTGAATTCTTATTGCCTTTATTTTGAGGAAACATCGCACCCTTCGGTGCAATTATTTTTGAGGAATAGCGTCGTCTTGACAAATCCTCAAAGTAATGTTAAAATACGATTTAACGGAGAGGTAAAATGCAGGGGTTTTTATTGGCTTTATTTTTGTTTTACAGTGAGGCTTTTAAAGCACATATAGATAGTTTACTTGAGGCTGGTAATTATATAGAGGCTCTTAAGATAGTTGAAGACAGTTTCAGACAGAGCCCAAACAAACTTGATTATGAGAAACTAAGGGTATATGTCCTTGCATACCAGGGTTCTGTTTTTAAGGCAAGTAACGCATATATGCGGCTTTATACTGCAACCGGAAGGCACGAGCCAGAACTTTTGCACTGGATTGCTCTGGGCATATTTAATACGGACAATGAAAAATTGGCGCGGTATCTTGCCTTCCGTCTTGCCCTTATTCATGATATAGAGGCAGAGAAGCCCATTGTAAAGTTTATAAAAAGACTCGACCATTCAGAAAGGCCATTTTTCATCAGGAACCTTAACAAAATAGCCGATTCTAATGTATTTATGGATGTGATACAACTCGCCAGGGAAGCCTCCACTCATTCCGAAGTTTTTGAACTTGCTCCGCTTATCTCAAGGCTATCTATTAGTACAGGTATTAATGTGGTTGATACACTGCTTTCTGACTTAAATCCATATTCTACAGCCATTGCTCTCTGGGTTGCTGGTGATATGTTGTCACCGCCCGGTGGTATTTTTGCAAAGTATACTAACGATAAAAATGAGATCATTTCGATGCTTGCCAAAATAGGGAAATTGAAACATATGCCGAATCCGGATCTTTCTTTAATTGAACCATATGCAAGGTCACAGGTTCCCGAGATAAAAAAAATACTTGCATTTCATCTTGGTTTCTTTGGCACGAAAGCGGAACCAATTCTTCTTGCCCTTCTTTCTGATAGTAATGAGGAAGTTAAGAGAGAGGCAGCAAAGTCGCTGTTTTACATGGGGAGTGAGAGAGCCCTTGCTCCGTATATACAGGCAATAGACTATATTGACCCCAAGAAGAAGATATGGGGTATAGATAACCTTGCCCAGATTGCTGATTCTTCAGTTGTTCCCTACATCGCCAGAGCCATAAGCACTTCTCCATATCCAGCTGTGAAAATTCATGGTATATGGGCGCTTGCTATGCTGGGAGGGAGTGGAGCAAAGAAAATACTCCTTTCCCTTATGAACAGTTCCAACCCTCTAATAAAGCAAGAGGCATCCCTTGCACTTGGATATATGGGGGATTCGCGTAGTATTATACAGATTACAAGACTTGCAAGGAGTAATGATAAAAACCTTAAAAAGAGGGCTTTGTGGATACTGTGTAAACTTGGTGATGAAAGAGGATATAAATACCTTCTTGATGGTCTTACAGATGAAAGTCTTGATATAAGAGTTGTTTCAGCGCTTGGTTTGTGGAGAATCCTTAATAATTCAGATAGAGTAAAAGTGAGGGAGTAAAATGAAGGAAAAAATTAAGGAAACACTCTTTGAACTCATAAGAATAAAATCTGTTGATGGGAATTTTGAAGAACTAAAAAAAGTTGCAGATTTTGCAGAAGGATATTTAAAAAACGCTCCTGTGATTAAAAGGTGGGAGAGAAATGGCAAGCACTCCATTTACGCTTCTTTGAGTGAATTTCCCAGAGTTGTGTTTGTAGGGCACCTTGATGTGGTTGATGCGGAGGATAAGCAGTTTAATCCTGTGATTGAAGGAGATAGCATTTATGGAAGGGGTGCTCTTGATATGAAGGGGCCTGATGCCGTTATGCTTGAACTTGCGCGCACGCTTATAGATAGCGGCAAGAGGCCTGCTGTTGCTTTCCTTTTTACAACTGATGAGGAGGTTGGAAGTGAGGATGGAGTAGAGTGGTTGTTAAAAAAGGACGAAATTAATGCTGAATTTGCAGTTATACCGGATGGGGGAGAAAACTTTAACCTTGTTGTAGCCGGAAAAGGTGTTCTACACTTTAAAGTCTCCTGCAGAGGGAAGGCTACACACGGCTCAAGGGTGTGGGAAGGCGAAAATGCAATAGAAAAGTGTATCAAAATATATGGAGATATGAAACATTCTGGACTTTTCCCTCAAGAGCCATGTAACGTGGAAGACCATTGGCATAATACTATAAATCTTGGGAAACTTGTGGGAGGGGATTCAGTAAACAGGGTTCCAGACCATGCAGAAATGTATATTGATACTCGGTTTGTCAAACCATATACAGTAAAAACATTTAAGGAAAGACTATTGTCCTTTGTACCATCCGATGCGGAGTTTGAGGTTATATCATACGGAGAGCCAGTGGAAACACCCCTTGATAACCCATATCTTTTGAGTATGAAAGAAAGTGTGAGAGAGGTTATTGGGAGAGAGCCCGGGTTTGTAAAAGAACATGGTGCTACGGATGCAAGGTTTTTTGAAGAAAAGGGTATTCACTCTGTGATTCTTTATCCTGTCGGGGGCAATATCCACGGTAAAGACGAATGGGTTTCACTTGATTCCCTGGTAAAACTCTACAATATTTTTGAGAGATTTGTGGAAAAGGCTCTCGGTTAAATGCCATTATTTGACCCACCTATAAGAGAGTATATAAAGGGCGGGGGGTATGTTGAACTTGAAGAGATGTTGGGGGATGACCTTACTCCTGCCAGGGTGGCTCGCATTTCTTATCTTTCAGAGGGCACAGAGGAGGCTAATAAAAAACTCCTTAAGAAACTCATAGACCTTGGACATTATTCCCCCTTTGAACAACAGGTATTCAGGTTTTTTATTCACGGTATACCCATGTATATTGGAGAGCAACTTTTAAGGCACAGAATAGCGAGTCCCTTAAAGAGGTCCTTCAGATATACCCATCCGGAAAAGGGGTTAAAGGACAAAAAATGGGAGGATGTTAATTTCTGGAATGAAATTGTGCATGTGCCCCCGGAGTTTCTGGGGCTTAGAAATCACCATATTGATAACCCCGATGAACTTTTATCGGAGATAATCCAGCATTACAAAAGGTCGTTCGAACTCTATAACAAACTCGTTGAAAGTGGCCTGAGAAAAGAGGCGGCAAGATGCGTATTACCAGCAGGCCTTAGAACCACCCTTTACTGGTCTTCAAACATGCGTTCTATTATGAATTTTATGAAGTTAAGACTTAATAAGCATGCTCAGTGGGAGATGAGAGAACTTGCAAAGGCAATGGCACGAATACTTTTGAAGGTTGTCCCTCTTACGATGGGCTATTACCTCGAAAATGAGAATCTTCTGTACCTTCTTGATGAGTGAAATATACATAGCAACGACATCTCCACGAAGAATCAAACTCCTTAAAGACTTTGGGTTTAAGGTGGAGTTTGTAGAGCCGTGTCGTGAGCATTCTGAACATAAAGACCCATACAAGAGGGTGAAAGAGAGGGCACAGAGCAAAGTTGAGTGCATGGAAAGAGATGGAATTTTAGTTGGTTTCGATACAATAGTGGTCCTTGAAGACAGGATACTTGAGAAGCCATCAACCCATGAAGAAGCAAAAGAAATGCTCCTTCTTCTCAGTGGAGAATGGCACGAAGTCATAACGGCAATTGCTGTAAAACACATGAGCATTATTAAAACGTATAGAGAAATCACAAAGGTTAAATTCAGGGAAATACATGAAGAAGAAATAAACTTTGCCTTTTTAAAATACAACCCTCTTGACAAGGCAGGCGCTTATGGTATACAGGATTTTTCAGGTATCTTTGTTGAAAGGATAGAGGGTGATTATTATAATGTGGTGGGATTGCCGGTTGTGAAATTTTATGAGGTGTTAAGGTTTAAAATGGGATTAGATATTAAAGATATATTTGAATGAGGCGGCAATATGAATACAAAAACACTGGTAATTTTTCTGATTAGTTTCCTTATAGGGGCAGTTACGCTCTGGTATGGTACTTTAGCAAAGAGTTTAGAGTCAAGGGAACTTGCAATAGCGCTTGTGATGTTCACGGGCTCTATATTTACAGCGGCAGCACTGAATATTGTTGGTGGTTCTGGCAACGAGAAGATGCATATAATAAACGCAATACCTATAGTTGCGTATTTTGTAATATTTCTGTTGCAGGATAATCTGATAGGAAGCGGTGTTGCGATAAGTTTTTACCTTGTTGCTGCCGAGGCAACGGATAGATTAAAAGAGAAAAAAGCAGGTAATGGAAACAGCGTATGGATCATGAAACTGTTTGTATGGCTCTGGTTTCTTGCCGTTGGATTGAGTTTTAAGAGAGTGCTAAAATAGATGGTATTGACAGGGCAGTGTAAAGGGTGTATACTTTTGCTACTTTTAAGTTAAATGGAGGTAATGTAGATGTCTGATGTAAAGAAAGGACGGGTCAAGTGGTTTGACTCGAGGAAAGGCTACGGGTTCATAGAACTCGAGGATGGTAGTGGTGATGTGTTTGTACACTTCAGCGACATAGAAGGTGATGGATATAAAACGCTGGAGGAAGGCGAGCAGGTAGAGTTTGAAATAATAAACTCTGATAAAGGTCCTAAGGCTGCTCACGTGAGAAGGCAGAGATAAAGAGGACAAAAACACAATTTTAAGGGCGCTGCGGCGCCCTTTTTTAATTTATATGGATTTTTCGAAGATGAGTTTTAATCCGTTAAATTTTGGCGTTATTCTACACATACCTCCTGAGCACACAAGTCCCCCTCTCTGTTTCCCATAAAAAATAGACACGTAACCGCCTTCTATGTTGAATGATATTCCAAGAGATGGCCAGAATTGCTCAAAATCATAACGGGCAATTTTTCTCGTGGCATATTCTGAGAGTAACTGTATATTGATTTTATCTGAAAGATATAAAGTAGTGTTTAAGGTGAACCTGTTATATGAAATACTGTCCTCTTTGAATTTGTCCAATTTTGAAAACATCTCAACAGGGAAGATGGAAGAAAGGTCTATATCAGACTGTAAATAAAAGTTTTTGAGGGTGGTGTACTCAGGTTCTATTCTAAGCCTTCTTTCGTATCCAGGTTGCAGGGATATGCTTACGCCTTTTTTTGTATAAAAGTCGGTTTTAATATACGCTTCCTGAAATGCTTTTCCCGAAGATGGTGAAAGGAGGTTATTGTCTGTAAGGTCAAGAAGTTCTCCTGCTCCTATTTCAAGATTTCCGCCTGAGAGAGGGTAGTAAAAGGTTATTGAACCTCCTCTATCTCTCATACCAGAAGAAGGGAGAATCTCTGTTTTCAAAGGCACAGGAGGGAGATTATATCTGTCAAAGTCAATTGAGTCGTAATAGGCAAATTGAAGGAGCATATTCCACGAAGATGGCATTATCTCCAAAGTTGTGAACATTCCGTAACCCTTTTCTCTTTCATAGGTTATGCAGTTAACCCCCCGCTTTAGAGCAAGATCAAGTGTAATGGAATATTTATTTCTATCAAGTCCCAACTCTGTTCCCATTATTTCTGAAAATGCGTAGGAGGCGGGCATGTTCCTTCTGTTAAGCCTTATATATCCTGCCTCTGCGTGTAAAGAGTTTTTTTCTCCGCTAACGAGTATACCTCTCAAAATATCCTCTGTGTCCTGGGAAGAAGTGTAAGAGATTCCATCAAAGATAAAATCCCTTGGTCTCGCCGTAAAAAGATAGATTGCTCCACCGGGGATTTCTCCTGAAATGGATAACCCCTTAAAATACCTGAATCTTTTAAACTGAATGTCATTCGTTTGATTGAGAAGTAAACCCGAAATTGCAGTTTTTTGTATATATCCCACATGAAGTTCAAAATTTTTTGAAGTTGCTACCAGGGTGGGGAAGACCCTGTATTTTGATGGGGTACTGTATAGATTGTCCTCTACAAGGTAATCTGTCGTCAGGGAGAAATTGCCATGCTTAATGATGATACTACCGTAAGATTCAAAGTGTTCACTCAAGGAATCCTGTGCAAGCCAGTATTCTGAGTGGTTATTTAAATTAATTTGTAGAAGGAGAAATAGTATCCACATGAGCGTTCAGAGAATCCAAAATCTTTATGAATTTATCTTCAGCACTCTGAGAGAAACCTGTGAATTTCTTAATCAGTTTGCCTTCACGATTATAGAGAAAAGATGAGGGAAGAGCGAGCACACCAAACTCTCTCATGTATTTCTGTCTCTCGTCTATCATGACATGGAAATTCCATTTTTTACCTCTTATGAACGATGCCACACGTGCTTTTTTTCTGTTTCCATCCTCGTTTATTGCAATAACGAAGAAATCGAGAGAATCCTTCAACATGTTTATTTTATCAAGTTCTTTTATGCACTGTGAACACCAGAGAGCCCAGAAACTAATATAAACGGGCTTTTGTGTATATATCGTATCCATATCTATCCTTTTCTGGTCAATTGTTGTAACCTTTTTGAGCGGAAATGCGAGAAGAATTGTTAAGAAAAGCGTATTCATGGCGTCTCCTTTGCGATTTTAATGCATACTGTCTTTTTATCTGTTTTAACTTTTACAAAATATATGCCCGGTTTTAATCCGTTTGTAGAAATACGCCCATCTTTTGCTGTTTCCTCTATGATTTTCCTGCCGTTTATAGAGTAAAATACAGCATATTTGATTGCATTACCCCTTATGTACTTACCATCAAAATATACATCGTTATTTATGGTGCCTGTGTTTCTCTCTTTTATGCCAACGCCTCCGGTTATCTCAACAGAATCTCTATCTGTTGTGGCATGCTGGTCGTACACAAGGTAGTAAATGTCTATTCCACCAGTCTCATTTCCCCCAAGGAAGTCAAGAGTTATGGTATCCCTCGCACCCGCTTCCACGGTAATGGACTGTGAGTCTCCAAGGAAACACTGGTTATGAAAACACATCTGAAAATCAAGGTCAGACGGCGCTACATTCCTTTTTACTACGAGATTATACGAGGCATTGAAAAATCCATTATTGTACAGTTCGAATCTCAGGGATTCATATCCATTCTGTGACATGTAAATATGGGTTGAATCAATGGGAGTAAAAACAAATCCCACGATAAGGTGTAAAATAATCATCTTAAAACCTCCTTTGAAGTTCAGATACGATATTTTTTGTAACTGTATCCTGCAATATTGCTACAAAGTTTCTATTTTTGATGGTATACTGGCTTATTTTGAATTTAAAAGGAAAAACTCCAGAAAATTCCTTATAGAACCTTACAACATTGTTGTAAAGAGTATCAGATGCCCCGCTCTGTACAAATTTAACAGAGTCTTCTGTTAAAAGCACTATTAAAATTTCTCTGAGTGTGTCAACATTCTCAAGAGAGTCTATCTCAAAGGTAAATTCTACAGAGTCCCGGATTGTATCTATAAGAGCCTTTAATCCTACAGAATCGGATTTTTCTTTTAGAGAGTGAAAATAATCCTGAAATGATGATAATTGGGAAGGTACATCATTTTCCGCTCCATCAATTCTGTATATCCCCTGTATCATGGTTACTGGGACAGCATTGCCTATATTATAGAAAGTCGCCCTATCTGAAACATTTTCAGGGCTTATTGTGTCCCCTGCAAGCCTAAGATGATACTCCAAAACGATTATGCTGTCTTTATAAACTTTCTTTAAAGAGTCAACAGCATGTTCCACAATAGGGCAGTTGGAGCACCTTGCATAGCCAAACACCTCAAAAACAGGAGTCTGTCTTTTCCCCTCATTTTCTTCTGGTTTTGGTGGGACACGTGAACACCCTGCAAAGATGCTCAAGATATAAAACCCTATAAATAAAATCCATCTCTTCACAGAATGTATTATAACCTCTGAAGAATGAAAGGCAAAAGGATTAAGTAGATTATATTTTTGTTTCTGACCGGGTGATTTAAACCAGCATCTCTTTTTGAACAGGGTATAGGTTAAGGCGGTTGTATCTGAAATTTTCCTCTCTTCCTTTATAATAATGATAAACCTGGAGGTGCTGTCTTGAGTCTCTTATTTTATTCACTTTTTCTCTTTTCCCGGTTTTTATTTTCACCATCAGTATCTCCTTCTGATACTCTCTTATCCTTTGTGTATATGGGGGATATATGGGTAGTCTCGATAAATGGAGGTGTTGCAAGAAGGCTTACTGATTCCAGAGGTAATGATTTTGGTCCCCTTTTCTGGTCAGAAGATGGAAAATATGTATTCTTTGTATCAGACAGGTATGGTAATAACGATATTTTTAGAATGCAGGTTGCGGGGAATGAGGAACCGAAAAGACTTACATATCATCCAGCAGATGACAGAATCCTTTTTGTAAAAGACGGGTATGTGTACTTTTCAAGCAGGAGAACAGAGTACAGAGGGGCTATCTACAGAGTCTCAGAAGAGGGGGGTATGCCAGAGAGAGTATGGAATTTTGAGGTAAATTCGATGACGCCCGCCGGCCCGGATACCTTTTATTTTGAAAGGGGGTTTACAAGACTGTGGCGTAGAAAGTATAGAGGGTCTGCAAATAGAGACATCTGGTTTATGTCAGGAGATAGCATGAAAAAAATCGCCCATTTTCCGGGTAGAGATGCCTGTCCCATGTACTCAAAATACGATAAAAAATTGTATTTTATATCCAATGACAATCAGGAAAATATTACCAACCTGTATGTTATGAATACAGATGGCACGCAGAGAAAGGAGATTGCTCATTTTAAAGATGATATAGGTTGTCCTTTTATGTCTTATAGTGGGAGAAAGATAGTATTTACGGTCATGGGTAAGATTTATGTGTTTGATATACCATCACGTAAACTTGACTCAGTCTCAATAATCCTGAGCGAAGATAAAAAATTTGATAATCCGTATTACCGACATCTTAAAAGTCAGGCAACGGAAATAGCCCTTTCGGAAAGAACAGGTGAAATTGCTTTTGTTCTCTTTGGGGATATTTACGTTATGAAACTCAACAATAACGGTGAGCCGATTATGATAAAGAGAATTACTTACACCAGTATGCCAGAGAAGAACGTTGTGTGGAACCCAGTAAAGGAAGAACTTGTTTTTGCCAGTTTGCGTGATGGAAACTGGAACCTCTTTTCGTTGGAGCCCATTGACGACAGTTTGGTAAGTGAGGCTACAAGTTTTAAAGTTAAGAGACTCACCTCTTCCCCTTCTACAGAAAAAAGTCCTGTTTTTTCTCCGGATGGTAAATACATAGCCTTTAAAAAGAATCAGGGCACGTTATATGTAATGAATAACGATGGGAGTGAAAAAAGAAGGATATCTCCCTACAATGATGTATTGTGGGTTTCATGGTCATGGGATTCAAAGTATCTGGCTTTTTCCAGGACTGCCCTTGGATGGCGTGAAGATATTTACGTGGTAAAGGCAGATGGAAGCCAGCCGCCTGTTAACATATCGCAGCATCCCAATGACGACTATAAACCCATGTGGTCTTACGATGGCAGGCGATTAGAATTTGCATCAAGGGATGAAAATGGGAATCTGTTGATTAAATACGTTGTCCTGAGGAAAGAGGATGCAGGAAAGGATGAAAATTACTTTTTCTCTTTAAAAGATAGCCTTAATGCCCCGGGGGAGGTGAAAATTGATTTTGATGATATACAGAGCAGGGTTAGAACGGTATATAGATTTCAGGGGGACTACAATTACTGGACACAGGATAAGTGGGGACTTGTTTTTGCTGTTGAAGCAGAAGACCTGGGCGGGGATGATATATGGAAGGTGAACATAAAAGGTGAAGGGTTAAAAAGGCTGACGTATAACACACATCCAAAAATGTTTCTTTTTGACAAGAGCGGTAACTGGATTTACTACCTTTCCGGGAAGGGAAGAGTGTACAGGGTTAATCTTAGAGGAGATAAAAAACCACTTCCATTTAGTGAATACGTTGAGATAGATTACAGACATCTTAGAAAAGCCCTGTTTACAGAGATGTGGTGGCTTTTAAATGATGGATTTTATGACCCAAATTTTCATGGGGTGAACTGGAAAGAACTCTACAAAAAATACCTTCCCTTCGCTCAGAATACCTATAACAGGGAAGAGTTTTACGACATAGTGAGGCTTATGCTTGGAGAATTAAATGCCTCACATCTCGGAGTATGGGGAAAATATACCGGGATTTATGAGAACTATGGACTTTTGGGTGGAGAATATGTCAGGGTAAAAGATGGGTTCAGGATAAAAAGGGTTATATACGATTCTCCCCTTTATCTAAGCGGATTAAAGAAGGGAGATGTTCTGCTTGGAATAGACGAAATAAAACTCGATACAGTCAAAAATATCTACTCGGCAATGAGATGGCTCAGCGGCAAAAAGATTAAAATAAAATATAAAAGGGGCAATAAAGAAAACTATATTAAATTAAAACCGCAGCCTTTCTGGAAAATAAGGGAACTGCTATATAAAGAATGGGTAAGGGGAAATCGCCGTTTTGTGGATAGTTTGTCTGGTGGAAGACTTGCCTATATCCATATCCCCAGCATGGACTTAAGAAGTGTATCCGAGTTTAAAAAAGACCTTTATGCTCAAAGGGATAAAAAGGGACTTATCCTTGATATAAGATACAATGGTGGCGGATCAACGCATGACATAATCCTGAACATTTTAAGAAGGACAAGGTACCTTTATTCTATAGAAAGGGGAAAAAATGAAAAAGAGTACAGTTCACTGTTTTCGTGGGATAAGCCGATTGTTCTTGTTATAAACAGTCTTTGTTACTCGGATGCAGAGATTTTTCCCGCTGGATTCAGGCAACTTGGACTGGGTAAAATCGTTGGTACCCCTACCTTTGGTGCAGTTATAGGCACAAACAACGTCAAATTATTTGATGCTGAGACCACATTTAGAGTGCCAGAGGAGGGGTGGTACAGATTGAACGGCAAAAGCCTTGAACTTGGTCCTGTGAGCCCTGATATCTACGTTGAAAATCCACCAATTTATGACAATATTACAAATGACCCACAGTTAAGAAGAGCAGTATCGGTGTTGCTTTCTGAAATAAAATAATGCTTGTTAAATAATTCACATTGACGGAACGTTTGTAGGGTAGTAAAATTTTATTGAAAAAATAAAAAGGAGTGGAATGATGGGAGATTATATCAGAACTCCAATATCTGACCTGGAAAGGTTTGTTGTGGAGGTAATGAAAAAACTGGATGTACCAGAAGAGGATGCAAAGATAGTTGCAGATGTTCTCATAAGGGCAGATAAGAGGGGAGTGGAATCTCATGGTGTTGCAAGACTACGCAGATATATAAACGGTCTTAAAAACGGTCTTATGAATCCTCATCCTGATATAAAGATTGTAAAGGAGACACCTGTCTCCATGCTCGTTGATGGTGATGCAGGGCTTGGTATGGTTGTTACATACAAAACAATGAAAAGATGTATAGAAAAAGCAAAAGAGAGTTACATGTGCTTTGCTGCAATAAGGAACTCCAACCATTACGGAATTGCTGGTTATTATTCTCTTATGGCACTTGAGGCTGGTATGATAGGATTTTCCGTGACAAATGCCGCGCCACTCGTGGTCCCAACATTTGGGAAGGATGCTGTTCTTGGCACAAATCCTATAAGTTTCGCAGTGCCGGCAAAGAATGAAAAACCATTTGTTCTTGATATGGCAACGAGCACAGTTCCACGTGGCAAACTTGAGGTTTACAATAGAATGGGTAAAAAGATTCCCCTTTCCTGGGCTACAGATGAGACAGGTAATCCTACAGATGATGCTGCGAGAGTGCTGGAAAATCTGAAAGAGAGAAAGGGCGGTGGTCTCCTGCCTCTTGGAGGGGGAGAGGAGGAGACAGGTGGTCATAAAGGATATGGGCTTGCTATGCTTGTAGATATTCTAAGTGGAGTATTTTCAGGCGGAGCCTACGGGCTTAATGTTTATGGCACGAAGAATGCGCCACCCAATGTGTGTCACTTTGTAGGCGCTATAAGGCCCGATACTTTTGTGGATGAAGATGAACTCAAAGAGGGTATGGATGGTCTTATCAGGATGCTTAAAAATGCTCCTAAACGTGAAGGGAAGGACAGAATATACATACATGGTGAGAAAGAATTTGAAAAGGAAGAGCAGAACACAGAAACCGTGCCTCTCTATATAAAGGTGTACGAAGATTTGAAAAGCATCGGAGAAGAGTTTGGTATAAACCCACCTGAGGAAGCATGAGTGAGAAGGAAATAACCTGGAGTGTCCACCCCGCCCGCAGGGATAGGAGAAAATTCGTTTTTTCGCTATTATCTTTCTTTCTCACGCTGGTTCTTTTATACCTTGCAGGCGGGGTGTTCTGGACAGTCTTTGGCGCTCTCGTGCTTTTTATAGCATTGTATCCTTTTTACGTTAAAACAGAGTACGTGGCAAACTCCAGTGGCATTACCATAAAGAGATTGCTTTATAAAAAAACGCGCAAATGGGGAGAGTTTAGAAGAATAAAGGAGTATGTCAACGGAATACTCCTTAGCCCGTACAACAAAGATACATTCCTTGAAAATTTCAGAGGAGAGTTTCTTCTCGTGAATCCTGAAGAGAAAAAACGCATACTGAGAGGTATAAAGGAGTTCTTTGATGAATATGGAGGAAAGAGTAAAGATATTGAAGGATAAAATAAAAGAGGCGTGTGAGAAATCTCATAGAAATGCAGATGAAATTGCCATCGTAGCAGTTACCAAAACCATATCTCCCGATAAAATAGAGAAGGCTTATTCTCTCGGGTTCAGGTTGTTTGGTGAAAACAGAGTTCAGGAAGCAAGAGACAAGATTCCACAACTTGAGCATCTTGAAGATGCAATATGGCATCTCATAGGTCATCTTCAGACAAATAAAGTAAAGTACGCTGTGAAACTTTTTTCCATGATACAGTCTGTTGATTCGGTTAAACTGCTCGAGGAGATAAACAAGAGAGCAGAAAAAAGAATCCCTGTATTGATAGAGGTTAATACATCCGGAGAGCCGCAAAAGCACGGAGTAAACCCATGGGATGTTTCACGGATTGTGGAGTTTGCACTCTCTCTCGAAAATATAGAGGTTATGGGTTTTATGACAGTTGGTCCATATCCTGTGGATGAGTTAAAATCGAGAAGGGCATTTTCTCTGTTGAGGGAAATAAGAGAAAAAATCGAAAGTGAATTTGAGAGACGTTTTCCCATACTATCAATGGGAATGACAGAAGATTTCGAATACGCTATTCTGGAGGGGAGTAACATGCTACGTATAGGGAGGGGGATATTTGGAGAAAGAGAGTAACTCCAAAAACCGCTGGGTGCTGGTATTTACGGGCACAATGACACAGGCTCAGATAGTTGAGGGACTTCTAAAAAGCAATGACATACCGGTTAAACTGGAGTATGAAGCAATAGGGAAGGTATACGGTTTAACGGTTGATGGACTTGGACGTGTCAGGGTTTATGTCCCTGAAGATTTGTATGATATAGCGAAAACACTTCTTGAAGATTGAAGTTTTTGACAGTACCATTGTACCCATTTAAAATTTAGACTGATAATAAATTGCAGGAGTGGAGGATGAGCAGAAGAAATGTCAAAATTACAAAGAAGAGGCAGGCAATACTTGATGTTTTAAGGGCAACAGATGAGCATCTTACTGCCGAAAATATCTACTTTATTCTAAAACGGAAGAATATAAAAATCGGACTTGCCACTATTTACAGAACTCTTGACCTGTTTTACCGCAATGGCATAGTTAACAAGATAAACATAGGAGACGGCACAATTAGATACGAGTATGTGGACAAGGGAAGTGTTCATCATCATCATCTTGTATGCATAAAGTGTGGAAAGGTTATGGAGTATACAGATGAAAAAGAGCCAGAATTCCTTGAAGGTCTTGCAAAGAGGATAAAGGAAAAATACAACTTCACGGTACTTTCGCACGAGATCTATCTTTACGGTATATGCAAAGAGTGTAATGAATCAGAGTGAGCGAGGGATAAAGCCCTTTGATTTATATGGCGAGGATTATGATAGATGGTTTGATACAGACGGCAGGATAATATTCAAAAATGAAGTAAGATTACTTAAAGAAACAGGTATACACAAAAAACATCCATCCATTGAAATAGGCTCGGGTAGTGGAAGGTTTACAAAAGCCCTCTCCATTGATTTTGCAGTTGAGCCATCAAAAACACTGAGAAGGATAAGTATAAAAAATGGGGTTATTCCCATAGCATCCCGTGGAGAAAATATCCCCTTTGACGACGGTGTATTTAAGGCAGCATTTTTAATAGTTACTCTATGTTTTGTTGAGAACCCGGAGAAAATTTTAGAGGAGACACATAGAATACTTGGGGAGGATGGTTTTCTTGTACTTGGACTCGTGTTAAGGGATTCTCCATGGGGAAGGTATTACCTGGAGAAGAAAGAAAAAGGACATAGATTTTACAGTCATGCTGTTTTTTACACCTTTAACGAAGTGCATACTATGCTACAAAGAAGTGGATTTGACGTAGTAGATGTATATTCCACACTACTTTCCTCACCCCCATATGCGAAGGAAGAAAGCCCTATGCATGGATTCCTTGAAAATGCAGGTTTCACAGGTATAGTTGCGTCAAAAATCAGATAAATATCTTCTGACACCCTGCTTTTACTGTATTTTTTAGGTTTTTTTTAAACTCTAAAAGGGCATGCTGGTAAGCCTTTACAAGAGGAAATCCCTTAAACAGAAAGACAGATAAGAGCGAAGATAGAGTACAACCTGTACCGTGTACATCATGGGTCTTAAGATCTTCATGGAATATTTCCCTTATCGTGCCCTCTCTTGTCACAATAATGTCCACTATGCTGTTTCCTATTTTTCTTATTCCCTTCACAATAATGGAAGTATTATATGTCTTTGCCGCTTCATCCGGGGATAATTCTCCAAATAACTCAAAATACTCCTTTTTATTGGGCATAAGAACAGGGGATAACAGGTGAGAGAATTCAAGGATATCCTTTTCTCTCAATGAAGACATTCCGTACTTAGTGCTTGCGACTCGCACCGGGTCAAAAACAAGGTGTGATGCTTTTATATCATTTACGAAGTCTTCTATATCTTTTAGTTGATTACTGTCATAAACAAGTCCTATTTTGAGCACCTTAAAGTTTATTTTTTCCTCTTTGGCGAGTTTAAACTGTTTTAAGATGTCAAGGGGTTTAACCTCCATTACCCTGCACGTATTTTCATATACGAATGCTGTGACTACTGAGAATACAGGTATGTTGAATTTCCTTATTATACACGAGTCCTGAATAACTCCTGCGCTGCCTGTGGGGTCGTAACCACCTATTACCAGAATGCCTGACATGTATTTATGATAAACCGATGGAACAAAATATACAAAGATTGTGTCTAATATAGTGTAAAAGGAGGTAAAAGATGTTAAACACAATACTTACACTAATGGTAGCAGCAATGATGGGTGGCCCCGGTCATATGGGGAAGATGGCAAAGGTCATGGGCCTTGAGATGACCGTGAATGCTCTTGTGCAGAATGAAGATATTCAGAAAGAAGTGGGTCTATCCGATGAGCAACTTACTAAAATCAGGGATATAAAGTTCAAGACAGATAAAGAGGTGGTAAAACTCAGAAGTGACATGGAACTTAAGGAGATAGATCTGAGGGAAGAGTTATCGAAAGATAATCCGGATATGACAAAGGTTGAAAAGCTCATTAAAGCCAAGCATGCCATAATGGCAGACATTGAACTTGCCAAGGTAAAGGAATATACAGCGGTAAAGAAGATTCTTTCGGAGAAGCAAATAGAGAAACTTAAGGAGATTATGAGAGAGAGGATGAGAAAGATGATGTGGAGAAGGAGAATGAACGAAAGAAGGAAACCGGGTATGAAGTAGGTGTCATATACCTATGATAAGGAAAATAAAAAGGCGGGTTCCCCCGCCTTTTTATTTATAAAATCCCTTTTCTTTTATGAGTGTTTCCACTTCGCGGGGTACAAGACATGTAATAGGTAGCCCGTTCTTTATGCGCTCCCGTATTTCCGTTGAAGATACCTCAACTATTCTTCTGTTTACATATAGAACTCTATCTGAAAAGTGGGTTTTGATTTCTCCCTCATGCCTTTTTAAGACAATCACCTTTGATAGCTCAAATAATCTGTGAGGTTTATACCATGTGTTGAGATTAATAAATTGGTCCTCGCCAATGATAAAAAAGAGTTCATCTTTATAGAATCTTTTTTTAAGTGCCTCGAGAACCCTGACTGTATAACTTTTTTCGAGTGCGAGTTCTCTCTCAACGGTGCAAACTTCGAATTTCTTAAAGGGAGTTAGGGCTGTTTTTAAAAGTAGGAGACGGTTCTCAAAAGATAAAGATACCTCTTTGTGTGGAGGGGAATAAGAGAGAAGGAAGAGAATTTTATCCAGATGGGCATGCTCAAGAACGTCCCGGGCCAATATTAAATGGCCTATATGTACAGGGTCAAATCTTCCACCGAATATACCTATTCGCACTTATTCTGCTGTTATCAGTCTTTTATAATACTTTTTGAATTTGCCTGGTATTCTGGTTGTATCTATCTGAGAAAGAATTCCTGAGTATTCCTCACCCTCTTCTTTTAAAATAAGACCTTCGAAAATGTAGGATAGATTTTCTCCTGTGCTGTTCGGATATGCTTTTCTGAGGAGTTTTATATAGAGTCTTGCGGAGATAAACTTCTCAAGATTATAGTATGTTTTTATTACGTCCGCCATCTTAATACTCAGTTTGTCTCTGATTTTTTCTTTGAGACTTTTCATCTTTTCTGCATACATTGAGTTTGGATACTCGCTCAGGAACTCGTTAATAACCCTTAATGCTGTGTAAAGGTCCTTCTGGTCCCTTTCTATAATGGGTGAATTTTTATAGTAAGAGAGTGCGAGAAAGTAATAGGCTTTCTCTCTATAAGTACTTCTTGGGAAGTTGTTTACTATGAACTCAAACTCTAAAATAGCATCTTCATAGTCTTTTAGTTTGAAATAACTCATTGCGAGATAGTACTCTGCTTTGTCTCCTTGAGCAGTGTAAATATAAGAGGATATGCGGTCTTTTAGAACGTCAACTACCTTTTGGTATTTTCCCCTGTTGTAGTATGTTATAGCAAGATTAAGAGGGTCTTTATTTACACCTTTTGTAGTGGTAGCACATGCTGTAAATAGCAAAATAGAGAGATAAAATAGTTTCTTCATGTGTATAATTATAGATTAAAAGAGCGGCACATTAAAGATTAAGCGTTTTTGGAGGGCGCAAGTAACACTATTTTGCCATCCACTGTAACAAGGTAAATGTTACCCCTGTATATGAAAGGAGGCTTTGACAGTATCCCACCTGGTATTTTTCGTTCCCACAGGAGGTCTGCTATATTCCCCGTGGAATATAAATTCAGAGCAATCAATTTTTCAGTGTTTGTCACAAAAACTACGCTATCCTGTATGGCTATTCCGAGAACATTGGGCGCACCGGTGTTATACATCCAGAGGAGAGTGGTATCAAGAGTTGAAAACGCGTAACATGTACCATTAAAATCTCCCACTATAACTGCCCCTTTAGACGCTGCGGGTGAGGTCCTGAGAGGAGAATGCGTATCCACTCTATAGACTATTTTCATAGAATCCATTTTTATAGCGTACAGAGAGCCTTTGAGAGTACCGAGAAAGATATTGCCTTTGTACGCTATTGGAGATGCCTCACATGGTTCGTTTAATTGTAATTCTCCCACCTTTATTCCACGCAATCTATCAAATTTATAGAGCGTCCCTGACATATCAAGTACAAAAAGATGTTTGCCTGAAATAATCGGTGTGGCTCTACCACCCTGTTCAAGTTTAACGTTCCAGAGTACAGAGTCCTTCTCCACATCGTAAGCATATAGGTTGCCTGTTTCAGTGAAAATGTAGATGGTGTTTCCTGAATTCACGGGTTGTGCCGTGATACTCCCTTCTACTTTCAGGCGTTTTTTCAAAGATAGGTCTTTTGAGTTGAGGACATAGATGTTGCCGTCAAGGTCACTAACAATTACGTATGGTCCCACGTTTAAAGGGTCATTATCTATGAATCCCCCCAGACTATCCTTCATATACATGCTATCAAGAGTCAGGGTTGCTTTGTAAAGTCTCCCTGTTTCTCCAACGAAAAGCAGGTAGTTGCCAATAGGTTGCGGAAGCATGAGCCTTTCTCCCACAGATTTAATAAGATTTATCGAATAAGAGGAAGGGATGTCTCCCGAAGGTGTCATAATATGAGTGGGATTGTAAAGATACATGGAGTAAGTCGTATAGACAGGTTTCGTTGCATCTTCTGTATTTGAAACAGGTGATATGACCGGGAAAATCCTGTCTTTCATGAAGTATGCAGCCAGAAGTATTATTAAAATAGCAAAACTTACGTAACTGACCTTAAATTTCTTCTTTCTTGGAGGATAGGTTGGAGCGATCTTACTTTTCTCTTCTTCCTCAGGTTGCTCTTCCTTTTCTTCATCTATAATCCCTTCAAGTTGACCTGGGGAATTGGCACGCATTATTTTAATAAGTTTGAGTATATGCTGGTCAAAGGTTTTAATCTTTTTGATGTAGTTTTCTATGGTTTCTCTACCCTCTTTTTCAGTAATCTCACCGACTTTTATTCTAACTTCAATCTCCTCAATACTATTTTCTAAGTGTTCTTTCTCGACTTTAATCTCTGCAATATAGAGTTCTATCTCTCTTCTGATGCTTTCTATCTGGTCGATTATCTCTTCAAGTTTGAAGAGATATTCTCTTTTCAGGTTTTCATACTCTTTTTTGTTGACCTCTCCCTGTTTGTAAAGCTCTTCTAACTTCCTGATGCTGTTATCCTGCTTTTCTTTTTCTATAAGGAGTTGCTTGAAACTTTTAAGTCTCTTAAACTGTTTATCATCCTTTTTATGAATTTTTCTTTCAAGTCTTGCCTGGAATTCACTGTACGATGAGGATATAACGGCAGACTCGTAAAGATGCAGTTTTTTATCAAGGCTGTCAATTTTTCTCTGAATCCTTGAAGTCTGGATTTTCGCTTTTTCTTCAGGGATTTCCCCTATCAGGGCCCTTATCTCAATTTTTCTTATTTGTTCTTCAAGATTTTCCTTTTCTCTTCTTAATTTCTGTACTTCATCCTTAAGTTCTTTTTTCAGCGAATTTAAGGCCTCTTCAATATCTTCTATTTTTCTTTCATAGTCAGATTTAAGTTCTTCATATTGTCTGTAAGTAATTTCCCCTTTTTCCTTGAGTAAATCAAGGTTTTTTAAACTCTTGGTATACTTATCCTTTTCCTCAAGGAGTTCCTGTATTCTTCGAAAGGCGTTAGAATGATTCATACCTTCATTATAAGTAAAAGCAGGCAAAAAGTCAAGTTTTGTATCAGAAGGGGGTTTCTGTTCTCTCTGAAATTATAAGTGAGCGCCTTGAGAATGAGAATTTAAAAGTACCTGATGGACCGTTACGGTTTTTCGCTACCTGAACTACAAATTCTTCTATTTCTCCCACGTACTGATCCACAGAATATGCATATGGTCTTGTTAAGATAAAAACCATATCAGCAGGCTCTTCCTCACCTCCAATGTCTGTAAGGGTAGG
>JALVYB010000008.1 GCA_027038175.1 Caldifarciminota bacterium
ACAGCATGAAAAATCTTTCAGAAGAAGAAAGAGAGAATATACATTTTATACCTGAGACAGTGCATATATATGTGAAATGCCCTGCATGTGGGAGTTCTGATTTTGAGATGAAAAATGGAAGGGGGGTATTCATTGAAAGGATTGAGTGAACCCCTTGACCCAAGGAAAATATTTGTTAGAAATAAATATAGCAGGTTTCCCAATATACTTGCTTTTGCAAGTGGTAAAGGAGGAGTAGGAAAAAGTACACTCTCCGGTCTTTTTGCCATGTATCTTGCGCAAAAAGGTTATAAAACCGGGCTTTTAGACCTTGACCTTTATGGACCCTCTGCGCATATAATACTTGGGGCTCCTCTTGAAGGGTTACCAGAGGAAGAAAATGGGGTGATTCCTAAAGAAGTGAATGGAGTACATTTTATGTCTGTGGTGTTTTATTCCGAAAATAGACCCCTCGTAATGCGTGGAAAAGACCTTGGTGATGCAGTCCTTGAACTTTTAACAATTACTAACTGGTCTGAACTTGACTGGTTAATCTTTGATATGCCTCCGGGACTTGGTGATACGCTTTTAGAAGTTGCGGAACTCACACATGCCAGATATATAGTGATAACAAATTCAAGCAGGCTTTCCATGGAGAGTGTAGAAAAACTTTTAGAATTCATTAAAACAGAGAATCTGGAATATCACGGTCTTGTTGAAAATATGGTTATGAACGGAGGTCTAAAGTATATACGAGATAAAAGCGAGGAGATGGGGGTACCATATCTTGGTATAGTTAGCTTTTATAGAGACATTGAGAAATTATATGGCGACCCAGATGCGCTAATGTCCTCTCCTCTAAAGGAGGAGTTTGATAGACTTTTTGAAAATATAGTGGAAGGTAGAAAATGAAATTTTTTTTGGAGTTATATATGCATATATTTCAAAATAGCAAACATAAGGAGGTGTTATGAGGGTATTTAAAATGAAGAAGGGTAATCTTGTACCCTTCTTGAGGAGCCTGAAAGAGTATGGGGAAGTATGGGGGCCTGTAAAAAAAGGTGATAGTTATGTGTATGCCAACACCGACCCCGAAGAGTTTGATATAACCGCTATAAGAACGTTGATACCTGCCAAGAAATTTTTTCTTCCGCAGAAAGATACATTTCTGAAATTCAAAAAAGGTGGCTGGAAGGAAAATTTAAATGCTCCTAAGAGAGTGATTTTTGGATTGCATCCCTGCGATTTGCATGCTTTAAATATTTATCATGAGTTCTATACGAGAATTTATGAAGACCCGTTTTATCTTGCTAAAAGAAATGCGGCTGTAATTATAGGACTTTCCTGTATGCCCGATGAGCATTGCTTCTGTCATCTTACTGATACTTCAACTATTGAAGAAGGCTTTGACCTGTTCTTTACAGACCTTGGGGATAGGTTCCTTGTGTGGATAGGGTCCCCCAAGGGTGATGAGATTATAGCAAGGCGAAAAGAAATGGTGGAGGAGACTGAAACAGACGATATAAAGGATTACATAGAGTGGAGGAAGAAAAGAGAAAAGTCTTTTAAGGTTGACCTGTCCTTTACCGGACTGCCTGAAATTGTAAGTGCAAGTTATGACTCAGACATATGGGATAAAATGGGGGCTGCGTGTTTGAGCTGTGGTACCTGTACCATGGTGTGCCCTTCCTGCACATGTTTTGACGTGGAAGATGAGTATGATATAAGGGCTGAAGAGGTGAACAGGAACAGGAAATGGTACTCCTGCATGTTTAGAGAATATTCACTTGTGGCTGGAGGACATAACTTTAGAGAGGCCCGTTCTGAAAGGCTTAGACTATGGTACACTCACAAACTCGTAGGGTTTATGAGCGAATATGGTGAACCTGCCTGTACTGGGTGCGGAAGATGTGTCTCTTATTGTCCTGTTGATATAAATGTTTTGTCTGTTGTAAGGGCTTTAATGGGTGAGAAAAATGATGCGTTCTGGGCAAAAACGGAGGTCAAACAATTATGAGTCCAAGAGAAGAGATTTTAAAGTGTGAAATTCCTGAGAAAGAAAATCCTTACCTTCCCGAAAGGGCAAGGATTATAAGAAAATATGACCTTACAAGTGATGTAAGATTTTTCCAGGTGAGATTGTGCAATCAAACCAAGGCTATGGAATGGACTACAAAATATAAACCCGGTCAGTTTATGATGCTCTCAATACCTGGAGTTGGCGAGGCTCCATTCTCAATTACATCTTCTCCAACAAGACCCGGCATTTTTGAATTCTGTATAAGGAAGGTGGGTAAACTCACCAGCAAACTCTTCGAAATGAAGGAAAACGACTTTGTATGGCTTCGTGGACCCTTTGGAAATGGCTTTCCTGTTGAGAAGATGGGGGAGAAAGACCTCTTATTTGTGGCAGGTGGACTTGGTGCAGCACCTTTGAGGTCTGTCCTTTTATATGCTCTTGATTTCAGAGAGGCTTTCGGGAAAATATATTATCTTTATGGGGCAAAGACACCAGACGAAATGCTTTTCAAGAATGAATTCATTGACATGAAGGAACGTGATGACTTTGATTGTTATCTCACCGTTGATAAGGACCCTGATGGTAACTGGCCATACGATGTGGGAGTTGTGACCACGCTGTTTAAATATGTAAAAGACATTGATGCTAAAAATACGGTCGCTGTGGTGTGTGGTCCCCCTGTCATGTACAAGTATGTTGTGGATGAGTTCTTAAAACTGGGTATACCGGAAGAGAATATATACATGACCCTGGAAAGAAAGATGAAATGCGGTATGGGAAAATGTGGACAGTGCGTTGTGGGACACAAATATACCTGTATCGATGGTCCTGTCTTCACTCTGTGGGATGTTAAAACAATTAGAAACCTGATTTGAGGAGGGATGTATCATGGGAAAGCCAAAAATTGGAATTTACGGCCTTACCGGCTGTGCCGGTGACCAGTTGAACATTTTAAACTGTGAGGATGAGCTCTTAAAACTCTTTGATATATTTGAAGTAAAATCTTTTGTTATGGCATCGCGTGCAAAAGATGAGAGTGTCCCTCTTGATGTGGCATTTGTTGAAGGTTCTGTATCAACAGAGAAAGACCTCGAAGAGCTTAAAAAAGTAAGGGAAAAGAGCAAGATACTTGTTGCAATAGGACATTGTGCTGTATTCGGTGGTGTTCAGTCCATGTATATGGGGTGTGAGCCCTGGATGGAGAGGTATAAAAAGGTCTATGGAAAAGAAGACGCAGTAACCATTTCTCCTCCCCTTGAACCAAAACCACTCTCAGCCTATGTAAAAGTTGATGCGGTTCTTCCCGGCTGTCCAATTGAGAAGGAACCGTTTTTGAAGATGGCGGGTCTTCTCTCTCAGGGTGTAATACCTAAAAACCCCGATTATCCCGTATGTGCTGAATGTAAGTGGAAGGAGAATGAGTGTCTTCTCCTTAAAGGCGAGATATGTCTTGGTCCTATTACAAATGCAGGATGCGGTGCTATCTGTCCCTCTCATAATATCGGCTGTATAGGATGCTGGGGACCCATTGAGGAAGAGAACTTTGCCTCAGGCATTGCATTGCTTGAGAGTAAAGGATATTCGATGGATGCAATAGTAAAGAGATTCTCCATTTTTGGAGGTACAGAAAGGGGAGAAAAACTTGCAAAATACATTGAAAAAGTAAAGGGAGGCTGCAATGGATAAGAAAATAAATGTTGAACCCATTGCAAGAGTTGAAGGTCATGGTGGTATTACTGTTACCATAGAAAACAATCAGGTTAAAGAAGTAAGATTTGATATTCTTGAAGGTCCAAGACTCTTTGAGCAGTTAGTGATAGGCAAGACTCCTGAGGAGTCAGTGTCAATCTCCAGCCGTATATGTGCTATCTGCTTCCTTTCACACAGGCTTGCCGAGATAAGAGCACAGGAGCGAGCAAGGGATATAAAGATAGGTAAAAAACTGCAGTTACTCAGGAAACTCGCCCATTACGGTGAAATGATAGAAAGTCATTCTCTTCATTACTACCTTCTTGCCCTACCTGATTATCTGGGATATCCAGATGCAATTTCCATGGTCAAGAACTTCCCTCAGGAAGTAACAGGAGCTCTTGAACTCAAAAAGTACGGTAACAAAGTAATGGAGATTGTTGCAGGAAGAAGGGTACACGGTGAAAATCTCACGGTTGGTGGGATTGGCAAAATACCATCAGACGAGGAACTTGATTGGATTAAAAACAGGGCTACAGAGTTAATCCCTGACATAGAGCGCGGTCTTGCAGTATGGGAAAAACTTGATATACCGGATTATATGGAAGAGGAGATGACCTTTGCTTCAGTATGGCCAGAGGATGGCACCTATGATTTCAGGGCGGATACAATTAAAATCTCCGATGGCACAGTATTAAAGGGTGATGATTATAAAACGCTCACCAATGAAAGAGTAGTACCTCACTCCTTTGCAAAAAGATGTCGCTATAAGGGTAAGCCTTATTCTGTCGGAGCACAGGCAAGAATGCTCATAATGAAGGATAGACTTGATGGAAAAGCACTCGAGTACTTCAAGAAATACTATAACGAAAGATGGCACAGGAACCCTCATTATAACAACGTTGCACAGGCAATAGAACTTCTCTTCTGTCTTGAGCACATCCCTGAACTGGTTGACGAGATAAAGAAAACACCGTGGGAAGACTCAAAGATAGGACGTGAAGGTGGCAAGGGCACAGGTATTGTGGAGGCTCCGAGAGGACTTCTCATTCACCATACAGAAGTTGAAAACGGCAGGGTAAAATATGCAGATTACGTCATCCCCACAACACAGAACCTTGATGCAGCAGAACTCTATATGAGAAATGCTGTTGAAAATCTGATTAAACAGGGTGTGGAAGACCTGGAACTTCCACTTGAAATGATTGTAAGAGCATATGACCCATGTATAAGCTGTAGTGTGCACCTTGTTAAGGTCGTGAGGAAATAATTATGGTGGTGGTGTGTGCTGTCGGTAATCCCTGGCGGGGAGATGACGGAGCAGGAATAGAGGTGGCAAAACGCCTTGAGGATAAGTATAAAGTCCTTTATTGTGAGTCCAATCCTGAGAACTACATTGATGAGGTGAAGGAACTTAAGCCTGATAAACTGATTATCGTTGATGCTGCCGATTTTTTAGGAGAACCAGGAGAGTTTAAGAAAATATCGCCAGAGGAGATAGACAGGCACACCATATCCACGCACACCATACCCATATCTCTGTTCGTGGAATTAGTGAAGGAGAGCTGTGGGGAGATAGAGATATGGGGTATTCAGGCAAAGAATACTGATTTCGGAAATAGTCTTTCCATAGAAGTCATGGAGGGGGTGGAAAGACTTGCAAAACTTTTGAGAGGCTGAAGGAAGGCAGTAAAATTAAGTATGTGGCAAAAGTAGTTTCAGTAAGGCTGAAAGTATATGGCCGTGTGCAGGGCGTGGGTTTTAGACCTTTCGTCTATCGCCTTGCCACGGCTTTAAATTTGAAGGGATACGTTTTAAACTCATCTGGTTCTGTTGAGATTCTGCTTCAGGGTGAAAGGGAAAATATAGAGGAGTTTCAAAAGAGGCTGATTAAAGAATCTCCGCCGCTTTCCGTAATTGACAGGGTTGAAAGAGAAGAAATAGATGCACCGACTTATTCCGATTTTACCATAACACCAAGTAGAAAGGATGAGGGTTTTGTATTCATATCACCGGACATTGCGGTATGTGAAGATTGTCTTAGAGAGATGAGGAATCCTGAGGACAGGCGTTATCGCTACCCCTTTATTAACTGCACCAATTGTGGACCGAGATACACCATTATTGAGGATATGCCCTATGACCGCGATAAAACCACCATGAAGAAATTCAAAATGTGCAGGCTCTGTAAAGCAGAATATGAAGACCCACTATCAAGAAGATTCCATGCGCAGCCCAATTCCTGTTTTGATTGTGGACCCTCTCTCTGGATAGAAGGTATCAAGACCCAGGATATTTTTAAGAAAATAGCAGAACTCATTAAAGATGGCAAAATACTTGCTATAAAAGGACTTGGTGGCTTTCACATAGCATGTGATGCAACAAATAACGAAGCAGTTAAAACTTTAAGAGAGAGAAAGAAAAGACCACACAAGCCCTTTGCCCTTATGATGAAGGATATAGAGATGGTTAAAAAGTACTGTTATGTAACACCCAAAGAGGAAAAAGTACTCACATCTCCACAGAGCCCCATTGTTCTGCTCAGAATAAAGGACATACAGGATATATCACCTGAGGTGGCACCCCATAACAAGTATTTGGGTGTTATGCTACCGTACACCCCGTACCATTATCTCATGTTTGACTTTTTAGATGTTCCTTTAGTTATGACAAGTGCCAATTTCTCAGATTCACCTGTAATTAAAGACAATAGTGATGCTAAAGAGAGGCTTTCTGATATCGTTGATTTTTATGTGCTGCATGACAGAGATATAAGACACAGGGTAGATGACAGCGTTGTATTTGTGGAGGGCGGTGATTTACAATTTATAAGAAGGGCAAGGGGATATGCCCCTGACCCTGTTAAATTGCCCATTAAGGTAAAACCCTCCCTTGCACTTGGACCTGAACTTAAAAACACCTTTACCCTTGCAAAGGGGGACATAGCCATTCCATCCCCGCATATTGGAGATTTAAAGAACCAAGAGACCCTGGACGTTTTTGAGGATACCATAATGGAGTACATAAGGCTCTTTAGAATTGAACCTGATGTTTTAATTTCTGACATGCACCCTGCTTATATGACAACAGAACTTGCAAAAAAGTTCAAAAACTATGTGGAAATAAAAAAAGTGCAACATCACAAGGCGCATATTTACAGCCTTTTGCTTGACATAGGATACACAGACAGTGTAATTGGTTTTGCCTTTGACGGAACAGGATACGGAGAGGATGGAAAAATATGGGGAGGTGAGGTATTTGTAGGTAGTATAAAAGGACTAAAGAGGGCTTTACATTTCGAGTATTTCCCCATAGCAGGAGGAGACAGTGCTGTAATGAATCCCAGGAGAATAGCCCTGTCTTATTTACACACGTACTTTCCGGATTACACAGACAGAATAAAGCATAAATTTTCAGATTTTGAATTTAAACTCGTGAAAAAGATGGTGGAAGAGGGTAGGGTGTTTCATACATCGTCACTTGGCAGGATTTTTGACCTTGTATCAAGTTTAATTGACATAAGGGATAGCATAACCTATGAAGCACAGGCAGCAATAGAACTTGAAATGGCAGCAACAGAAAGCCAGCACACGAAATTTTACGATTTTGATATAAAGGATGGGATTATAGAGATAAAAAGTATTGTTGAGGGTATATTGAAAGATAAAGAAAGCAAAGAGAAATCTTACATTGCAAGGAAATTTCACAACACAATTGTAGAAATAATAAAAGATGTGGCAGAAGACCTGTACAGGGAGACAGGCTTAAAAACAGTAGGTTTTTCCGGAGGTGTTTTTCAGAACAGGCTGCTTTTAAGCCTTGCAAAGAGAGAACTTGAAAAAATGGGCTTTAATGTCCTTATTCACAGACACGTTCCCACAAATGATGGGGGCATATCCCTGGGGCAACTTGTAGGTGCAATGGAGTAGATTACCACTCTGTTATTTCCCTGGTCTGAATTTGTGTAGTGTAGTAACTTGCTTGACAATACATTTAATTGGTTTTACACTAAAATTGTAATTTGTATTGAGAGGTTTAAAATAAAAGGAGGTGTGTTATGAAAAGGTGGCTACTTGTATTGTTAATTTTTACAGGGATATTTCCCCTCTATTCCCAGTCTCTTCCACAGTACTTTGATGAATGGTGGGATAGGATTTATTATGTCTCCTTACATGGTTTAGGAGTGGACAGTCAGAGTAATGTATATGTAGGATATTCAGACACAACTGATGTATATTTTCTTAAGAAGATGGACGCTTCTGGTAATGATTTATGGATTGACACTGTGGATGTTCCTTTTACATGGCTATATACAACTTCAGATGGCACTATTTATACAGCAGGTAATCTAACCCCCTCAGACTTAATTCTGGCTACATGGAATTCAGAGGGAACAAAACTATGGCAGGACACATTCCACACTCCATTTGATACGTGTGCTTTTAAGAAGATATGGGTAAATACTCATCATGAGGCATTTTTAGCCGGATTTAGCGACACCCATGTGCTCTGGATAGCAAGATACGATTCAATGGGTGAAATAATGGATACTGTGAGTATTGGCCTGGATAGTACATTTGACTATTATGATGTAAAAGTAGCGTTTGATGATTCTGGAAATGCTTATATATTGGCGTATTATGTGAATGATACTGATTCTATCTATAAGTGGATTACGGAAAAGTACGATGTGGATGGAACTCTTCTGTGGTCAAGTGATGCCAATGTATCATCTTTTAGTGGTATCGGACAGATATATGTGGTAAGTTCGCATGTATATAGTGTTGGGATGGTAGTAGGTGGTACCTCTGGAAGAATTGTTGTTCTGAAATATAGTAAAGAGGATGGGAATTTAATAGATTCAATCTATTTTTCACTGGATGAGGCTCCTTCCGGGATTTCTGCGGTTGTTGCAGACGATAGTGAAAATATATATATAGGTGGTGAGACGTGGGGTCCTGTCGGGTTTTATTATGGTGTGATTATTAAATTTAATTCTCAAGGAGACTCTGTCTGGGGAGCCACGGTTAGTGATGGCGAAGCTACCACGGTATTGGACCTCGCTGTGGATACCCACAGTGACATTTACGCATTATTAGAGGCAGGAGGCCGTTATTTTTCTGGTGGGGTGCATCTTTCAGTAGTTAAATACACATCCTCAGCCGGTGTTGAAGAGCAGGCAGGGGATAATTCTGGCTTAATTGTAAATGTTCCCGCAATCGTGAAAGATAATATCAAATTAACTTACAATGTAAAGAGACCGGGCGCGTATAGCATAGAGGTTTACAGTGTTGATGGGCGGTGTATCAGTAAGGTTTTTGATAAAAGAATAGGTACACATCACTTTACTGTTGACAACCTTAAAGGCGGTATATATTTTGTAAGATTGCAACAGGACAGGGAGTATATTACGAAAAAGGTTATAGTTGAAAAATAGAAAGTATTGACAATTCACCTTTTCCGCTGGATAATTTTTAAAAAGGAGGGGGTATAATGAAGTATTTTAAGTCTTTGGTTATTCTCCTTGGTATTAATGTGTCCTTACATGCCGCGGGATATCAAATAGCGTGGATGGATACTTTAGGGTTTACTCCCAATGACTATGCAGAGGAGATAGCTGTAAGCACAGGTGGAAGCATATATATAACAGGTGGCATAAATATAAACGATTATGATTTTTTCACAATGAAATACGATGCCTCCGGAAACATAGTCTGGGCGGATACAATAGACAACGGAGATGATGATTTCGCATATTCCGTTGCCATAGACAGAAATAATTATATATACGCTGGAGGACGTACCTATAATGGTGCCAACTCGGATTTTCTGCTCATAAAATACGATTCTCTTGGTAATATTGTATGGACAAAAACACTGGATAATGGTGGAAGTGACGCCATATACGATATTGCCATAGATGACTCTAACAATGTATACGTTACAGGGTATACCGATATAGGAGCAAACAGGGATTATCTTACTGTGAAATATACTTCCCAGGGCAATGTTGTATGGGTTGATACCTTTGATAACAGTGAACAGGATTTTGGCACAGGAATAGCAGTTGATGAAAATAATAATGTTTATATCGTGGGGTATTCTTATCTCAGTGATATTAACGACGATTATGATTTTTTCACCATCAAATACGACAGATACGGTAACGTTGTCTGGGTGGATACCTTCAAAAGCAGTGGCAGAGATTATTCCAGTGCCATTGCAGTTGACCATAGAGGAAATGTGTATATAGTGGGTGGTATAGGTTTGGGTTCTGGTAGGGCTTACATTACCATAAAATACGACTCTCTTGGGAATATCGTATGGGCTGATACAATCGGACTTGGGTACCAAGATTTTGCCATGAATGTATGTGTGGATACAGAAAATAACCTGTATGTGACGGGTAGCGTGAGAAATTTTTCAAATAATTATGACTTTTTAACGGTAAAGTACGATACATTGGGAAATATTGTCTGGGCCGACACGCTTGATCTGGGACACGATGAACAGGCACACGGAATAACTCTTGATGACAACGGAAATATTTATGTGGCTGGCACTTATGCTACATATTACAATATGGATATGCTTGTGGTAAAGTATGCTCCTGAGTCTGAAGTGAGGGAAGAAACAGGAAAGATGTTTCCAGTGCTAAATGTTAGCACGGTTAGTAGAGGAAATATTCGTTATAGTTGTAAACTTGATGGTATTGGCAAATTGTTTGTTTACGACATTTCTGGCAGGTTAATAAGTAAAAAGAGGATAGAGGGAAGGAATAGCGGGCTTTCTAAAGGGGAACTGAAGGGTTTGAGGAGTGGAATATATTTTTTAAGATTAATCAACGAAAACGAAGGTATTACAAAAAGAGTGATGTTAACAAAGTAAAGGTCTAAATAGACAAAGACACCTTAAAACATAGAATTTTATTATGCCTTAACACTTTCTTAACACGTACTTAATTATTTCTTAACCCTTGTGTTGTATACTTCTACCGCTAACACAGGAGGTGATTTATGAAAAAGAGCAGACTACTTGGTGGGATAGCCACAATACTGTTCAGTCTAACTCTCCTCAGGGCAAAAACAATGACTCTTACGGGGGCAGGAGCCACTTTCCCCTATCCTCTTTACTCAAAAATGTTTAATGAATACCACAAGATAACCGGTGTAAGAATAAATTATCAGGCAATTGGCTCAGGTGCCGGGATAAGACAACTCCTTTCAAAGACCGTGGATTTTGGAGCATCGGATGCGTATGTTACAGATGAGGAATTAAAAAAGTTCACTTCCCCCATAGTGCATATCCCGGTTGTAGCAGGAGCCGTGGTTCTTACATATAATTTACCCCAAAACCCTGAACTTAAGTTAACTCCTGAGATTGTTGCAGGTATATTTTTAGGAAAGATTAAAAAATGGAATGACCCTCTCATTCAAAAGGTAAATCCTGATGTGAAATTGCCCAATATGGATATCGTGGTTGTGCATCGCTCTGATGGAAGTGGAACAACGTTTATTTTTTCTGATTATCTCTCAAAGGTTAGCGAGGAATGGAAAAATAAAGTTGGCAGGGGAAAAGCCCTTAACTGGCCCGTTGGTCTTGGAGGGAAGGGAAATCCAGGAGTTGCAGGACTTGTAAAACAAATACCCGGCGCAATAGGTTATGTTGAACTTACCTATGCACTTACCAACAATATGCCGGTTGCATTACTTAAAAATAGAAGTGGAAAGTTTGTAAAACCAACAATAGAGGCTGTAACAAAGGTAACAGATATTAGCCTTCCAGATGATATGCGGGTTTCGCTTGTAAACACACAGGCAAAAGATGGGTATCCAATTTCAGGTTTTACATGGATTATAGTGTACAAAGACCTGAAAAATACTGGAATGAAGAAGGAAAAAGCGGGTGAACTCTGGAAACTTTTGTGGTGGATGACGCATAATGGGCAGAAGTATGCAAAGCCTCTTTATTATGCCCCTTTATCTCAGAAAGCCCTTGAGAAGACTGAAAAGATACTTAGTTCAATAAATTATGATGGACAATCACTTGCAAAGTGATGCGTGACAGAGTGTTTAAATTCCTCGTTTATGCAGGAGGCGCTATGATAGCGCTTCTTGCAATTTTTATGTTCATTTCAATGTTCATTGCCAGTCTTCCAGCGATTAAAGCCTTTGGTCTTAAGTTTGTTTTTCTCAAAGAGTGGAATCCTGTTCAGGGCAAATTTGGACTTTTACCTTTTCTGATAGGCACACTTTTGACCTCAATCATTGCTCTTATACTATCTTTACCCTTTTCACTTGCCCTTTCCCTGTTCTCAGGTTTTTATTATCGTGGAAGGCGTTTTATTCGCCTCTTTACATACACAGAAGACCTTCTTGCGGGTATTCCCTCTGTTATATATGGGCTGTTTGGACTTTTTTATCTCGTCCCACTTATAAGGTCTCTTGAAATGAAATTGCATGTTACCCCGTTTGGAGTAGGAATACTCACGGCATCGGTGGTACTTGCCATTATGATAATTCCATACAGTTCACAGATTATCAGGGATGTTATAAAAATGGTTCCAAAAGATGTTGAAGAGGCCGGTTATGCCCTTGGTGCCACAAGATTTGATATAATTTCAAGGGTGATTTTCCCTTATTCCCGTTCCGGGATTCTTGCAGGTATTCTTCTTGCTTTTGGAAGGGCATTCGGTGAAACCATGGCTGTGACAATGGTTATTGGGAATTATTCCGTTATTCCAAAAAGCATTTTTGCGCCTGCTAATACAATGGCTTCGGTAATTGCCAATGAGTTTACTGAGGCTGTGGGCTCACTTCAT
Source organism: Caldifarciminota bacterium (assembly GCA_027038175.1). Lineage (GTDB taxonomy): Bacteria > Hydrothermota > Hydrothermia > UBA1063 > CAJXJZ01 > CAJXJZ01. Next base: position 12,510 of record JALVYB010000008.1, read on the forward strand.
ATTGCATCCCTCATATACATTGCGCTCTGGCTGTTTATGATTTCCATAATCTTTAATATGTTGGGTAAAGTTGTTGTAAAGAAACTTGAGGTAACAGGAGAATGAGTATAAGAACCAGAAATTTCATAGATAGAATTATACATGGTGTTGTAGTACTGCTGGTTTTTATCGTTTTCCTGCCACTTGTTTATATTCTTTATGTGCTCGTAAAGAATGGCATTTCAATGATAAACTGGCATTTTCTAACATCTCTTCCGGGCTCGCCAGGAGAAGAAGGGGGTATTCTAAATTCAATTGTTGGTACAGGTCTTCTTATTTTAATTGCGGCTCTGATCTCCATTCCTCTTGGAATACTTTCAGGTATATTCATTTTCGAGCACCGGGGAAAAATGGGTGATATTTTAAGTGGTGTAGTGGGTTCCATTCAGGGAACACCATCTATTGTTATAGGTATACTCGGTTACCTCTGGGTGGTCAAACCCATGGGACATTTCTCTGCACTGTCAGGAGGAATAGCACTTTCCATTATGATGTTACCAATGGTGGTAAAGGCAACTGAAGAAGCGCTTTTGCGTATCCCGGTAGACATTATTGAGGCATCTTATGCACTTGGGGCAGGATATGCAAAAACTATGCTAAAAGTGGTTCTCCCTTCTGCCATGCAGGGTATTATATCTGGAATTTTGCTTGCTATTTCCCGCGTGGCAGGTGAAACGGCTCCACTTCTCTTTACAGCATTCGGGAATCCGTTTGTAAATCTAAATATTTTCAAGCCTGTTGACGCTTTGCCTCTTTTGATTTTTAATTACTCTATGAGCCCTTATGAAACCTGGCATAAAATGGCTTATGGTGCCGCACTGGTTTTGATTATCGTGGTTTTAGGCATAAACTTAATAGCGAAGGAGTTTGTTCAAAGATGGAAAGTGCAATTTTAAGTATACGTAATCTCCACGCCTATTATGGTAAAAAAGAGGTTCTCAAGGGAATAAATCTTGATGTGCCCAAAAACAAGGTTACGGGTATTATGGGACCTTCTGGGTGTGGCAAAACAACGCTTATAAGGTGCATCAATAGGTTACATGAACTTTCCCCATCTGCATCCATAAGAGGAGATATAGTTCTTGATGGAAAAAGCATATTCAAGATGTCACCTGTAGAACTGCGTAGACGGATAGGAATGGTTTTTCAAAGACCAAATCCTTTCCCCACCATGACCATTTATGACAACGTCATAGCAGGATACATTCTAAATGGTATAAATCTAAAAAAAGAAGAAAAGGATAGAATTGTGGAGACCGCCTTAAAAAAAGTGTATTTATGGGATGAGGTAAAGGATGCATTAAGGAAAAAGGGAACCTTCCTCTCAGGTGGTCAGCAGCAGAGATTGTGTATTGCAAGGGCGCTTGCCATGAACCCCGAGATACTCTTGCTTGACGAACCCACTTCGGCTCTTGACCCTAAGGCTACATTTAAGGTGGAAGAGTTAATTTCAGAACTTAAGAGGGATGTGACCATCATAATGGTTACTCACAATGTGGCACAGGCAGGCAGAATTGCTGATTATATAGCCTTTTTGTACAATGGGGAATTGGTTGAATTTGGAAAAACAGATGATGTGTTTACAAGGCCACAAAGTGAAAAGACGGAGGAATACCTCACAGGCAAATTCGCATAAGGAGGGCATATGTTAGAAAAAAGAATAGAGGAACTCAAAAAACTTTTAATCACGAACAGTACGCTCGTTGAAACTATGATAGAGAAAAGTGTAGATGGACTTTTGAAAAAGAAAAGGGATTTGTTCAGTGAGGTGATAAATGAAGATGAGCCCAGAGTGAACGACAGAGAAATAGAAATAGAAGAACTTGTCATAAGCACAATTGCAAGGTACCAGCCGGAAGCATCAAATTTGAGAGAGATATTGATGATTTTAAAGATGAACAACGATATTGAAAGGATAGGTGACCATGCTGTAAATATTGCTTATTCCGGTATGTATCTTATAGAAACTTTGCCGCTTGAGCCATTTAAGTATCTTCCCGATATGGCTCGTGAAACAATATCCATGTTTAAAAACGCAATCTCTTCATTTATAGATAAAGATGTTAAACTCGCCAAAGAGGTATGCGAAAGAGATGATGTTGTTGATAATCTTAGAAATAAAATAGTGAGGAGTGCTATAAACTGCATGTTAAAGGATAATTCCGTGGTAGAAAGAGCAATTAAGTTCGTGAGTATCACAAAAGACCTTGAGAGAATTGCAGATTTATCCACCAATATTGGCGAGGATGTTATATATATGATTGAGGGGAGAATTATAAAACACCATCACGATGAAGAAGAGTACAGTAGCAATAGTTGAGGATGAAGAAGATATAGCCAGGTTAGTAAGTATCTATCTTGAGAAAGCAGGGTTTACCTGTTACAAGTTTAAAAAAGCAGAGTCTTTTCTTAATTATATAAAAAATAATGTCCCTGATATTGTGATTCTGGACCTTATGCTCCCGGATGCAGATGGCATGGATATTTGCAGGGCAATGAGGAAGGAAAGAAAATTTGACAATACAGCAATTATCATTCTTACGGCAAAATCTGATGAGGTGGATAGAGTCCTGGGACTTGAGATGGGAGCAGATGATTATGTGGTAAAACCCTTTTCTCCGAGAGAATTAGTTGCTCGTGTCAGGGCTGTGCAGAGGAGGTTGAGGAAGAGAGAAGATGAAGGAAGTATCATAGAAGTTGGAGAAATTCTTTTGATTGACAGGGATAAAATGGAGGTTAGTGTAAGCGGTGAGAGGGTTGACCTTACTCCCACTGAGTTTAAAATACTTATTATTCTTGCAGAAAAAAGAGGCTGGATTTTTTCTCGAGAGAGGTTACTTGAAAGGCTGTGGGGATATGAAAAGGACACTTATAAAAGAACAATTGATGTCCATATAGCCAATTTGAGAAAGAAACTTAGAGAGGCAGGGAAGTTCATTAAAAGCGTTAAAGGAATGGGGTATAAGTTAGAAGCATGAGGAAAAGCCCCCTTTTCATTCGCATTTTTCTGTCTTACGTGGCCCTACTCATTTTTGAAGGAACAATGTTTTATATGTTTTTCATAACATTCCACAGGAAGACCCTTCTTGAGGTAACTACTTCAAACTTATTAAACATAGCAAACATGTTGAAACCAGAAGTGCAGAGATTTTATTCTGAGAAAAATCTTGCCACATTGGATAGTATGGTCAAAGTGTGGGGGAAAGAAGGGGCTGTCAGGATTACAATCATTGATACTGATGGAGTCGTGTTAGCAGATTCGAAAAATAATCCTTCTAAAATGGAAAACCACAGGTACAGACCTGAGATACTAAAAGCAATAGAAGGTAGTATTGGTATAGCAAAAAGGCACAGCCCTACTATGAATATAAAGATGTTGTATGTTGCAGTCCCTTTGCGATACAATAATAGAAATCTGGTTATAAGGACATCTGTCCCTTTGGAAAATCTTGACCTCTTGAGTTATAGCATCAATAAGAAAGTCGGTGTTGTCACGGTTATTTTGCTCGTTATTGCACTTTTAATAGCCACATTTCTTACAAAGGGTATATACACTCCAATTAAAGAATTATCTCGTTTTTCTTCTCATCTTGCAAAAGGCAATTTTGGGAGCACTTTAATCCTCAACAGAAACGATGAGATTGGAGAACTTGCAAGTAGTTTCAACGAAATGAGCAATAAACTGAAAGACCTATTTGACCGTGTAGACAATCAAAGGACAATGCTTGAGAGTATTTTGACCGCAGTGCCTGACGCCATTGTCCTTCTGGATGGCGAGGGGAGGGTTGTATATGCTAACCATATATTCAGGCATTCCTTTCAGAAAGAGGTAGATGAAAAACGTTACTGGGAAATACCCGTTTTATCCAGCGTAAGTAATCTCATTGATGAACATTTTAAAAGAGGGGATACCAGAAAAGCCCGTATTTTTTATGAGGGAAAATTTTACGATGTATTTATAAAAGGCACTGAGAGGAAAAACAGTGTAGTGATTTTGAGGGATATAACAGAGAGCAAAAAACTTGAAGAAATAAAAAAACAACTCGTTTCAAATGTATCTCATGAACTTAGAACCCCACTAACTGCAATAAAAGGTTATGTCGAAGTACTTGGAGATATAGTGTCTTCTAAAGAGGCACTGGACTATATTGATATTATTAAAAGGCACACGGAAAGATTGATAAATCTCGCAAATGATTTGCTCTTACTTGATGAAATAGAAAACGTTGGTATCTCATCTAAAAAGCCTGTAGATTTACGGAGGTCTATAGAGAACGTTGTACAAATTTACAGGAAGAGGTTTCTTGACAAAGGCATAGAACTTAAGGTTGACGTACAGAATGAAGTAAATATTTTAGGAGATGAAATTAAAATTGAGCAGATGCTCATAAATCTTATTGATAACGCTTTGAAATACACAGAAAAAGGTCATGTCACTGTAAGGCTCAAAAAAGATGAAGATTATGCTATCATTGAGGTTGAAGATACCGGTATAGGTATATCAAAAGAGCATATTCCCAGAGTTTTTGAAAGATTTTATGTTGTGGACAAGTCGAGGTCAAGAAAAACAGGTGGCACAGGGCTTGGACTTTCCATAGTAAGACATATAGTGAGGATACATGGGGGAAAGATTGACGTAAAAAGCGAGCCAGGAATGGGCACGATTTTCACGATTGCCTTTCCACTTTATGAATGAAATATGCCCTAATAGACATAGAAGCCTGAGATGTTACCGCTTTATGTTTTACTTTTCATATGTATTGATGTATAATTAGGCAATAAGCAATAAGGCGATGGGAGGTTTAAAATGTGTCTTGGTGTGCCGTTGAAAATCATAGAAAAGGTAGATGACAAAATAGCCTATGTCCAGATGGGCGGCTCAAAGATGGAAATAAGCATTGTTTTTACACCTGAAGCTAAAGTGGGCGATTATGTTCTTGTTCATGCAGGGTTTGCAATAAGGGTTTTGGAAGAGGACCATGCACTTGAAATAAGAAACCTTGTGGCGGACTATGAAAACAAAAAGTGAAATAGAGGCACTTGTCAGTAAAATAAAAGAAATTGCCGACCGCGATATAAATCTTATGGAGTTCTGTGGAACCCATACCCACGAGATTTTCAGGTACGGTATAAGAGAACTTTTGCCTCGTAATGTGCACCTTCTTTCAGGTCCCGGCTGTCCTGTGTGTGTTACCCACGAGGAAGATATAGACCGTATGATAGAGATGGCAAAAAAATATAACCTTGGCGTCATAACATTTGGTGACATGGTAAATGTACCCGGAAGCGAGGGGAGTCTCAATAACCTTAGGGCTATGGGCTATGAAGTGCATGTCGTATATTCTCCGATTCAGTCTGTTGGTATAGCCGAGAACAACCCTGATAAAAACTATGTCCTCATAGGAATAGGCTTTGAAACAACAGTACCAACACTCGCATACACCCTGAAAATGGCAAAAGAAAAGAACCTCAAAAACTTTTATTACCTTTCACTTAATAAACTCACACCTCCTGCCATGAAGGCACTTTTGGATATGGGAGAAGTTAAAATAGATGGCATCATAGGACCCGGCCATGTTTCAACAATAATAGGCAGAAAAGGGTGGCTTTCTGTGTTCGAGGAGTATAAAATACCCTTTGTTATTTCAGGGTTTGAACCGGTTGATATTTTATATAGCATCTATTTACTTGTAAAGAGTGTTGTGGAAGGAAAGCCAGAGCTGGTAAATGCCTATCCAAGAAGCGTGGCAGAGGAGGGCAATGTCCTTGCACAAAAATCAATGTACGAGGTTTTTGAAGTATCCGATGCTCTCTGGCGTGGACTTGGGAAACTCCCAAAGAGCGGGCTTTCGCTTAAAGATGAGTATAAAGAATTTGATGCTGTTTTAAAGTTCCCCGTTGAAGTCGAAACACCAAAAGAAACGGCATGTAGATGCGGTGAGGTTCTGCGTGGAGTAATTAAACCAACAGAATGCCCTCTATTTGGAGTAGCCTGCACTCCTGAAAACCCAAAGGGTCCCTGTATGATATCTTCAGAGGGCACATGCTCTGCCTATTATCTTTACGGAGGTTATGATAATGAGTGATGTTATACTCCTCTCTCACGGTAATGGTGGTGAATCAACAAAGAGGCTTATAAGTGAAATCATTTTAAAGCACCTTGGAGAGCGGGGTGAGAAAGAACTCTATGATGCTGCTGTGTTTAATGCAGAAGGCAGGCTGGCTTTTACCACAGATTCCTTCGTCATTTCACCCATATTTTTCAAAGGTGGTGATATTGGAAATCTATCAGTTGATGGCACATGTAATGACTTAGGGGTGATGGGCGCAAAGCCGCTGTATCTGAGCCTTGCCTTTATTATTGAAGAGGGATTCGGGCTTTCAGATTTTGAAAAAATTGTTGAGTCTATCAAAAACGCTGCAGAATACGCTGATGTCAAAATCGTAACCGGTGACACCAAGGTTGTTGAAAAGGGAAAGGGCGACGGTATTTTCATAAATACATCCGGCATAGGAGTGATTACACCAGAGAGAGACTGGAGAGGAAGGAAAATACAGAGTGGCGATGTTGTCATAATAAGCGGCACAATTGGAGACCATGGAACAGCGGTTATGCTTGAGCGTCTTGGAGTAGAGACAACTCGTGAAGTAAAGAGCGACGTTGCACCGGCAGGTCTTCTTGCATTAAAACTCCTTGATAGATTCCAGAGCATAAAATTTGTACGGGACCCAACAAGAGGCGGTGTTGCCACTGTTTTAAATGAGGTTTCAGAGATGTACGGTATAGGGATAGAGGTATGGGAAGACGAACTGCCTTTAAAGGACTGGGTAAAGGAAGCAACTGAAATATTAGGCGTTGACCCTCTTTACATTGCCAATGAGGGTAAGATTGTATTAATAGCAGGCAGAAAAGAGGCAGATGAGATTATTGATTTTATGCGTAAAGACCCACTCGGAAAGGATGCAAAAATCATAGGTGAGGTTAAAGATACATCGCATAATAGGGTGTATCTTAAAACAACCATAGGAACGAAAAGAATCCTTGATACACTGAAAAAGGATATTTTACCGAGAATCTGCTGAACCAATTACCCACAAGTAATTATAGAGTTAGTATATTGTAATTCGACTAAATAGCATTATATATAAATATCCTTATAAAAGCATTTGAAAGATACCATTTGATTTAAAGTAGTTTTTAGTTTATAATAACAATAATTATAATAACAATAAAAAGGTGACGTAAAAATGTATGAATTTTCTGATAAATGTAAAACATGTATGTGTAGCTTCGTAGAGACCTCTTTAAGGTTATTACCACTTGGGGTAATTGTTGTTGAACTTAAAGATAAAAATATCCAATTCATAAATCCCAAGGCAGAAAATTTATTGAGCGACTTAAATGTAGAAGTTAAGGGGAGGAGTGTCATAGAGAAATTCGGTCAGGGAGAAAGCAGGCTTGTTATAAAAGAGAGATCGAAAGAAGGTGTTGTGGTAGCCGTATTGTCTTATATTGATGAAAATAATAACAATATTTGGTATTTTATGCATGAGATAAGTGAGGATATTATTGACAGCAAGTATGAGTGTGAACTTAGCTGTATGTTGAAAATGGATTTTTTGCTTTCAATAATGAGACATGAACTTGGGAATCCCTTAAATGCTATAAAGATTACACTTGAAGTATTATATGCAAGTTTCGGCAACTTCAGTAATGAGAAGAAAATGGAGTATATTAAAAGGAGCCTTGAAGAGATTAAACATATGGAGCTTTTGCTTAAGTGGCTGCGGGACTATAAGTTGAAGGGTAATCTTAAGGATGTAATGCCTGTAAGATTAAAGGGTATTGTGTCTCAAATACATACTATTGTAGAAGCAGAACTTAAAAGAAAGAATATTCGTCTCTTTCTCTTCTGTGACCCAAGAGAAGATATAATGGTCTATGGTGAACCTTCAGCCATAAAAATGGTATTACTAAATGTTATACGAAATGCCATTGAGGCACTTGAAAACAGACAGGATGCCACGCTTTCAATATCAGGAGAGGCAGGGGATAAGTACCTATATCTTATGATAAGAGACAATGGGCCTGGTATAGCTGAAGAGAATTTAAGTAAAGTTTTTACACCTCTCTTTACCACTAAGAAGTATGGGAGTGGACTTGGACTTGCTATAAGTAAGAACCTTATGTTAAAAATGGGAGGAAATATAAGTGTCAAAAGTAAAGAAGGGGAAGGAACTGAGGTGACACTTATTTTTAAGAGGGTTAAAAATGCGTAAGACAATTCTTATAGTTGATGATGATGCGAATTTCCTTGATGTGATAGGAGAATTTTTAGTCTCTGAGGGCTATGAGGTTACCACAACTATTTCCCCGCATGAGGCTCTTAAACTTTTTAAAAAGACAGGGGTTCATATAGTTCTTCTTGATCAGCAGATGCCTGAAATGAAAGGCACAGAACTTGCAGTTAAGCTTAAGGATATTGATGATACAGTTAAAATTATTATACTAACTGCGTTTCCAGATATTAAAAATGCAATAGCCCTTATAAAGGAGGGTATTATTGTAGATTATTTAACTAAGCCTATAGACCTTGCAGATTTAACAAATACTCTCAAGCATATTTTTAACGAAATTAGACTGGAACTCATGGAGGGTGCTACAGCTAAAATTCATAAAGCGGGTAGAGTGGAATTACCTGAAACTAAATATTTCAAAGAAATTTTGGACTTCGTTAAAATAGCCTCCAAAGTTAGGTCTCCTGTACTTTTAACAGGTGAAACAGGAACTGGCAAAAACTACATAGCCAGGTTAATTCACAGATTTTCTCGTAGAGAAAGATTTGTATCTCTCAACTGTGCTGCTGTGCCGGAAAGTATATTTGAGTCAGAACTTTTTGGAGTTGAAAAAGGAGCTTTTACAGGAGCAATTACCAGGAGAGGGATGTTTGAACTTGCAGAAGGTGGGACGTTGTTTCTTGACGAAATTGGAGAAATGCCTCTCTCACTTCAGGCTAAGATTCTTGATGCTATAGAAAGGCTCAAGATAAGGAGGGTAGGGGGAGAAAGAGAGATCCCGGTAGATGTAAGAATTATATCTGCTACGAATTTGCACCCGGATGAACTTATTGATAGTGGTAAATTTAGAAAAGATTTGTATTTCAGATTGAATGTTTTGCATTTCCATATAGCACCTTTACGTGAGAGGAAAGAAGACATTGAGGTTTTAGCACATGTTTTTATTAGAGAGTTTTATGGTAAAGATATACGATTAAAAGAAGAAACATTAAGAGTGCTAAAAGAGTATCCCTGGCCAGGTAATATAAGAGAGCTTAAGAATGTGATTGAAAGAAGTTATATATTATCGACGTATAACGGTGAAGAAATAGACAGAATAATCATTTCTGAGTTAAAAAACAGATACGATATTGGAGGAAGAGAAGTGGAAAGAAATAAAATACTACCTCTTGCTGAACTGGAGAAGAATGCTATCCTTCATGCCTTATCAGTATATAACGGGAATAAATCAAAAGCAGCAAAAGCTCTTGGAATTTCACTTTCTACTCTAAAGAGAAAATTAAAAAATTACCAATATTGACCCACCAGTTCAATTTGAACTATTCAATTTGGGCTAAATTACTCTAAAAACCAAGCAATTACAATATTCCTAATTGTGGCATCCAAATTGCAGTAATGTAAGTGGAGGCGTGATATGAAGAAAGTGTTAATTGTTGATGACGATATTAACTTTTTAAAGAGTCTTGAGGATGGGCTTAGGATGTACCATGACCCATACAAGGTTATAACGGCTGGTAGTGGTATAGATGCTCTCAAGATAGTAGAGGATGAAGAAATAGATCTTTTAGTAACGGATATAAAAATGCCCGATGTTGATGGTATTACACTCATAAGTGAGCTTCTGAACAGTGGAAAATGGGTACCAACTATAGTGATGAGTGCATATGGTACCCCGGAAATATGGAGTAAATTAAAGGATATAGGAATAAGTGCTTTTCTCGATAAACCACTGAATTTGAAAGATTTGAGGGAGCGTATTCTTGAGGTATTAAAACAGCTTCAGAAGAAAGACAATATAAGGGGTATGGGGCTTGTATCTGTTTTGCAACTTATGGAGCTTGAAAGGAAAACTGGTGTAATAATAGTACGCAATGAAACGCACCACGGAGAGATTTTTATTAAGGATGGAGCTTGTGTGGATGCTGTATGTGGAAGGAAGCTAAAGGGTAGAGAAGCGCTTATTTGCCTTTTAGGGCTCGACAATCCCCAGATTAGTATCCAATACGTTGGACATAATAGAAAAAGGAATATTAAAGAGAGTATTGCTGAAATATTGATTGATTTTGCAAGACTTAGTGATGAAGCAAAATTTAAAAAGGAGGTTGATGCAATGGCAAGTATGCAGGAAGAACTGCAAGAACTCCAGGAGACACTTTTCAATGAGTCTCCTAATATAAAGGCGGTGGCTGTTATAGCATCTGAGGATGGGATGCCTCTTGCAGGTATTGCTGAGGGTGGAGAAGACCTTACTGTTCCAGCTGGATACTTCAATGATGCTTTTCAGGCAATTATAAGAGCCTATAAGGAATCTGGATGGGGTTCACCCCTGGAAGTACTAATTTCAGGTGATAAGTTTCATATAATTCTTAGTGGGCTGAAGGGAGGGACATACATTCAGGGTGTTGCTGTTGTAGCTAACACACAACTTGGACTCGTAAGAGCTATCATAAAGAAATACAAGGATAAAGTAGAAGCAATCCTACCATAAATGCGGCGGGCTATTGCCCGCCTTCCTTTATTGTGTTATCTTCCCGAAAATTGCGAAATAAATAAGCATAATGCCGAAGCCGAACATAATCAGAACACTTGCCCAGAACCCAAATGGCTGCATGTCTCTGTCATAGGTGATACCCTTAATATTAATTGTCCCTTTCTGCATTCCGTAGTATCCAAAACCAATTACAAGGGCTGCAAGGAGTAAGAGAATAATCCTGTAAGGATGCACTAACCCTCTCCTTTCTTCTTCAACTCCTCTATAATTTCTTCCACCTCTTCGTATCCCTTTTTGTAAAACTCCTCTTCTTCAGGGTCAAGTGTCATAAGGAGTTTCAAGAATTCACCTGCATGAACCCGCTCCTCGTCCGCTATGTCCTTTAAGACCGCTATTGCAAGCTCATTGTCCGTTGATTCTGCAAGTTGCATATAGAGTTGCACAGCCTCGTATTCAGCGGCAATTAAAAACCGTATTGCCCTTACAAGCTCCTCATGTGTCAGTTTCCTGTCCTTCTTTAGTCCCTCAAACGGATTCCCAAAATCAGGCATAATAACCTCCTTTCTGTTATACCTCATTATAAAGAGCCCGGCTGGAATTTTCAAAATACCTACACCATCGCCAACCAACCCTTTTACCCCACAAAAAGCCCAAAAATTAAGTTTTGTGGGGTAAAATTTCCATGAGGGAGTGTATGAGAACATCCTCTTGGGGCATGAGTTCTAATGATTCTTTCAAAGCATTCATTATTCTCTTTTTCCATTTGTCCGGGATTTTCTTTATTATATTTTCTAATTTTGTCCTTTCTGCAGGGTCTTTTAAGATATATTCACCTGTGTATATTGCCTCTCTTAAATCCTTCTCTTTTTTACCCTGTTTCTTTCTTTTTGATGATATGAGGAGCTTATGCAGAAAGAAGGATGCCGGGGAGGGCACCCTTACCTTAATCCCTTTACCTATGGAGAGTACTATGCTTTCCTCAAACAATATGGTCATAAATCTCAGGGTTTGTGGAGTTATACGGAGTTTTTTTATGTAGGGAGCCTTTTGGTTCCCTTTTCCCTTTTCAGGTGCGAGAAATTCAATTTTTATCCCGTGACCCGTATAATACACAGAGTAATCCGGATTTATATGCTCGGTGAAACCGAGTTCTTTCAAATATTTTGATATATCAAACGCTTTTTCCCTGTATGGGTAAGGAATTAAGATATCCACGTCCTGAGTTCTCAAGGGATATTTTCTTATAGGCAGATATTTTTGATATAGCACAAAACACCAGGCACCTATTATCTCAATGCCTTCGTCCCACATATTCTCTTCTGTCATTACTTTTAAAAAATTTTCCAGTGGAGGAATGAGAGTTATTGAATTCTCTTTTCTCCGTGTCAATTCCTTAATAATGTCTCGTACTTTTTTCAGTTCTTTTTCTATCTTTTTTCTCTTTTTTAACTCATTGAGGAGTGTATCGGGTATTTCTTTACCAAGGTACTCTTCTATGACTTTGTCACCTTTACGATATTTAAGGTAGTAATATTCGCTCCCGTTTATTTTTTTCTTTCTAATCGTTCCCTTTGGTAATGCCGCGAGAAGCGAAGTTAATCTCTTTTCCTCTTCGAGATAAAAGTGGAGAGTTTCTTTTAAAGTATCCCTAAAATCTTCCATACAGATATTTTACCCCACAAAACCCAAAAAATCAAGTTTTGTGGGGTAAGGGGTGTTTGATGGTTAATGTTTTATTATCAGCGGGTTTTTGTGAATACAGGTAAGGAAGAAAATCAAAATGGTAGTATATTGAAAGGGGGTACATTTCTTGTACAATTTAGCTTGTTCTCTCAACAGAGTAAGGTGTGGGTTTGTTTTATTTAGACATGGGTGTATAATCATTAGCCTAGATTAGAGTGTAAGCGGGCAAGCAATTGCTAAAAATGTAATTTAGGTTTGAGGTTTACAATGTGGAATAAGAAAGAAACACAGCATTATATTTTCCATTACCACAAAAATTCCTTTGCAGAGAAAAATATTGACGAAATAATGGCACTTCATGAGAGGTGTTATACATTTGCAAGGTACTGAAAGTAAAGATGGATAGGAAAATTCAGTATTTCTTGTGTGAATCGCCAGAGGAAGTAGGTAAGATGTACGGGGACAATGAACCTGCGAATGGAGCCACTAAAATGCCCGATAAAATTTATGCGGTATATAATGAAAAACTAAAAATTGTTGGAACCCATGAAGATGCGCATGTAATATCTTATAATACACTCGGGAACCCTAAACAGGCTTTACTTCGTGAAGGTCTTGCTATGTTTTTTGATAAGGTTTGGTGGGGAATACCAAATGAAGCCTGGGTACAGGTTTTTATAAGCAGCGGGTTATATGTAAATTTATCCAGATTAGCAGATAATAAAGAGTTTTATCGTTATAGCGATATTATAACCTATCCCATTGCGGGTTCTTTTGTAAATTATCTTGTCTCCATTTTTGATATTGAAAGATTCAAGGATTTTTATAAAACCGTGGGAGATGATTTTGACAAATGCTTTTTAGAAGCATTCGGTGTGAGTCTCAATTATATTGAGGAAGAATTTATCTCTTATATCCGTGATCTCAAATATCACGAAAGCATCCATGACACTATCCGCCTATATCTGAGAAGAGATGGGTTTTTAAAGTAAATATAGCCCTGAATGACAGTAGCAGAGAAGACTAAAAAGTTATCTAAATTTTTGTATGTTTGTATTTTGAAGTAACAGCTAAATGTAAGAGTGACTTGGTTTTCTCAAAAAACTGCTATTTGATTTCACACACTTGACAAATCGCACCTTACTCATTATAATATTCGAACAAACAGGAAGAAAAGTCGAATGGATAAGAAAGGGCTTATACTGAATAAGGCGAAGGAGCTTATTGGCAGGCTCGGTTTTAAGAAAACCACGATGGATGATATTGCAAAAGCCATTGGTATGGGCAAAGCCTCCATATACTATTATTTCAGTTCCAAAGAGGATATTCTCCGTGAAATTATTGAAAGTGAGGGGCAGAAATTGAGGGAAATGATTGAAATGGAGGTTGGAAAGGGAAAAAACGCAAAGGATAAGTTAAGGCGCTATGCCATAACGAGATTCAAGTTTTTAAGGAAACTTGGTATTTACTATACCACAATAAAGGATGAACTCTACAGAAACCTTGATTTTATTGAGAAGGAGAGGCACAACTTTGATGCGTTTGACTTTGGAGTTATAAAATGTATTCTTGATGAGGGGGTGAAGAGCGGGGAGTTTAAGCCCATTGATACGGAGTATTATGCGTACCTGCTCCTTGTTGCCATAAGAGGGCTTGAATTTCCGGTTGTTTTAGGTGAGAGTTTCTCCCCGCCGGGCAGAAAGGTAAGTGTGGATTATGCTATAAATACTTACCTTGATATTCTCCTTCATGGTATTGCTTATGAGTAATTTTTTTTTCGCCTTATTCGACTAAAAGACTAAAAAAGTCTAAAAGTTAAAAATGGAGTGGATGCTATGAAGAACCTTGCAAATATAATAGAAAAGTACAGAAAGGCGATTATTGGCGGAGTTATCCTCATTACCTTGATTTTACTTTACGGTTTTAAATACGTAAGAATAGAGTCGGACATTACGAAATGGATAAGGCAGGATTTGCCAGAGATTAAATCTCTGAATTATATAAGTGAGCATTACGGTGGTGAGGATGTGGCTTTACTGGGACTTGAATCAGATAGTTTGTTCTCAAAAAATGGCCTTAAATTGCTTTCTGAATTGCAGGATAGTCTTGAGATTCTTAAAGGTGTTTTTAACGTAACGAGCATTATTAATATGCTTGATATACGCGGAACTCAGGATGGGATTGAGATAAAGGATTTAATAGACAGGTATAACCTTCCTGAAAGCACCGATTCAATCATAAGACTGAAAAATTACATTCTGTCAAGGGACATTTACAGGGGCAGGGTTATTTCACGTGATGGTCGCATAGTGTTGTTTGTTATAAGGTTACAAAAGGGTGTGGATAAACCTGAAATATCGAAAAAGATAAAGAATTTAACCTATAAGATATTAAGCAAGAGCAATTTGCATGTTAAGCCTTATTTTAGTGGTATGCCCCTTATTCTGGATGAAATCAACAGAGAAATTATAAGTGATATGGAAAAACTTGTCCCGTTTGTGGTTTTAATAGTGTTTGTTGTGCTTTTTATTGGGATGCGAAATATATACGGTGTTATTTTGCCGCTTTTAGTTGTTATACTGGCCAGTATATGGACAATCGGTATCATGGCATATCTTCATATTCCACTATCTGTAGTGTCAAATACTATGCCGGTTCTGCTTATTGCTATTGGCAGTGCTTATGGTATTCATGTTATATCAAGATATGCAAGGCATCTTGCATCTGGCAAAAATAAGAGTGGTGCAATGAGAGACACTTTAAAGGAAGTTGCAGTCCCTGTACTGCTTGCTGCACTCACAACTATGGCGTCTTTTTTCTCATTTGGAGGTTCGTATCTCATTGTAATAAGTCAGTTTGGTATTTTTACAGGACTGGGAATTCTAATTGCACTTTTCCTCTCCATTATTTTTCTACCCGCAGTATTACTCGGTGTAAAATACAGGGGAACTTCTACAAAAGGAGAAAATGCAGGACATGCATTTTATGAAAACTTAGCTAAAACTGCCGCAGATTCCATTAAAAAACATAGCTTTGTGGCTGTGATAACGGGTATCTTGATTTTAGGTTTTGGAACCTGGGGATTTTTGGTATTAAAACCGTCATCAAACCTTCTTGAATATTTTTCAAGGCACAGTCAGGTAAGAAAGTCTGTTGAATTTCTTAGAAAGAATTTTAAAGGAGACGTGCCTGTATATATTCTTATAAGGGGAGACCTTAAAAATCCCGCTGTTCTCCAGGAAATGATTGACTTTGAAAAGTTCATGAGGTCAAGGGGAGATATTGGATTCCCGAATTCTTATGCTGACCTTATTATGAGTATGAATGAGGCTTCATTTGGGCAAAAGATGATTCCAGAGACGAAAGAGCAAGTTGAAGACCTTGCCTTTATGCTGGAAGGGCGTTCTGTTCTTTCACAACTCGTTAATGAGGATTATACAGAGGGGATTATAAGTGCTAATGCAACCACCACCGCTTATAAACCAATAAAGGAGTACTTTGAAAATAAACTTCTGCGTGAGATTACACCGGTTCTTACCGATACCGTAAAAAGTGATGTTGTATTAAGGTTCCTTGCCCACAAGACAGCAGAAAGGATTTTATATGACGCTGAGTTCAGAGGTTTTTCTATAGATACATCCGGAATAAAGAATATACTTGTCTCATCTTACAAGAAACCTGTGGTTTTGACTTCAAAGGATGTAAATGAGATTGAAACGAAGGTCGCAGAATACTTTGAAGATGAGGATATTCAGTTAAACAAAAATGACATTACTAATATTACTACAGCGATTCTTGTTTCTGATACCATTGATACACTGATTTTGAAGGCATATATTAGCAAGGTTATACCACAGGGGATAAAGGAGGAAGACCCAACTATTGTAAATTACATATTGGAGAATACTCTTAACATCAGACACGATGTTTACAGGAGAAGAAAGGTTGAGACCATATTTGCAAAAATTGCACCTGAATTTTCTGAAGATGCTTTATCTGACTCAGATCTGGTTGAGGATGTAAAAGGAGATATAGCCACATTTCTCCAAAGACACACCTATGTTCCTGCATCTCTTGTTCATTCTAATAACAGGATAAAAATAGAACCTGTTTATTCGGGACTTCTGCCTGTTGAAGAGAGAATAAATGAGAACATTATAAAGAGTCAGATAAAGAGTATGCTTATTGCATTTTTAGTTGTCCTTGTTCTTGTTTCCATTGATGCGGGGTCGGTGCTTGCTGGTATTATTGCAAGTCTGACAATCCTTTTAGTTGTTGCAATAGATTTCGGATTAATGGCACTCTTTGGTCTTACTTTAAACAGCGGAACAATGCTTGTAGCTTCAATTGCAATTGGTATAGGAATTGATTATACCATTCACTTTCTAAGTCATTTAAAGCAGGAAGTGCAGAATGGTTTATCCATAGAGGATGGAATAGAGAAAACCATTCTGGAAAAAGGTAAACCTATTATCATAAATGCTACGACTGTGGGGCTTGGGTTCTTAGTTCTGGTATTTGCCTCTCTTGTTCCTGTCAAGAATTTTGGATGGCTTTTGTTTGTCACAATGCTTACGAGTTCCGTTATGAGTCTTACTTTTTTGCCTGCACTTGTTATGATTCTTAAAAAGCCGTTTTTGAAAGCATTCAAAAGAAAAAAGGAGGTTTAAAATGAAAAAGTTTATGGCATACCTTGTAATAGGTATGTTTTTTGCCCACTTATTGTGGGCAGAGGATGCTATGACGATTCTTCAGAGGGTTGATTCTGTTACAAATGCACCTCGTAACAAGAAGGTTGAATTCAAAATGGAGCTTATAAGCAAAAATGAAAAATCCATAAGAAAGGGCATAAGTTATGAGACAAACGATGAGAGAAGGTATTTAAAATTCACTGCACCAGCAAGTATAAGAGGAATTGGATTTTTGTCCCTGCCAGGGGATTTAATGTATATATATTTACCCTCATTTCGAAAAGTAAGGAGAATAGCAACATCTGTAAGGAACACAAATTTTGCAGGAACGGACTTTACTTATGATGAACTCTCTACATTCAGGTATTCTAAAAAATACACTCCAGAATTGTTGAAGACTACTGATAGCACATGGGTTTTAAAGTTAAAACCTAAAAAGCAGAAGGACTATGCGTATTTGATTATGTATGTTGACAAAAACACCTATATACCTCTCAGGATAGAATTTTACGACAGAGGAGGAGGCCTCTGGAAGGTTCTGGAGCAGGGGAGTATTAAGAAGATAAAGAATTACAGTATACCCACTGTCCTTTCAATGGAAGACCTGAAGAAAAAACATAAAACAGTGATGTATATTGAGAAAATAGAGGTTGATATAAACTTGCCTGACAATGTATTCACAAAGAGGTATTTAAGAAGGGGGTGAGAAAATGAGGCGTGTATTACTTGTGTTGGTTTTGACCACATCGCTATTTGCAGATGTCAGTACATCCGGTTCGTTGCTCTTCTATAACAGGGTTAAACTTGGGGATACCACCTCACTTACGTGGAACGAGGCAAGGCTCTTACTTGATTTTGATGCAACGCCCGGTGAAAATGTGAGGATGTATACAGAACTCAGGTTGAGCGTATTTGACCCACTCAATATGTTAAGTATAAATGACCTCACAGGCGGAGATACGAGAAAAACAGGCACATTGCTTGATATAAGGGAGGCATATATTGACATTTACGGTTTTCTGAACGATAACCTTGATATAAGGGCTGGGAAGCAAATAATAGCGTGGGGAACCGCTGATAAACTCAATCCTACGAGTAATTTAAGCCCCTACAATTTTGAGGACTTTCTTGATTTCGGAAAGAAAGAGGGAATAATGGCACTTAAGGCAACATACAACATTGGTGCATTCAGCCTTGAGACAGACTTTGTGCCACGGTTCAGACCTGCAATACTGCCTGCTGGTGATTTCTTAAACACCTTTTTTGATAAAAGCGCTTTGGATACAATAAATATCAATATTGTCCGCACGGAGGATTTCTTAAAGGTGCCTGACGGAGAATTAAAAAACACAGGAGAGTTCGGGGCAAGGTTCATGGGAACGGTAAAAAGCATAGATTTTTCCATCTCATACTTCAATGGTTATCTCGGCTTGCCCCTTCTTGAGAGCTTTTCCCTCATTCCACTTGACAGTTTTGGAAATATGACTCTCTATACACAGGAAGCCTTTGACCGTGTTAATATGCTGGGTTTTGATTTCGCAACTTCACTTTATGGTATAGGATTATGGGGTGAGGGTGGAGTATTCTTCCCGGATGAATTCATTGCAAGAAAGACTTTTCCAACATACACAGGTATGGTGACAACCTATGATACCGTGTTAAAAGACCCGTATTTCAAGTATGTAATAGGTGGTGATTACCATTTCAAGCACGGTTTTTACCTCAATATGCAGTACATTCACGGTTTTCTGCATGAAGCAGGGGATAGTCTGAATGATTATCTCGTACTAAGGCTTGAAAAGAGTTTATTTAATGACAGGTTAAAAATAGTGCCGTTGAGTGGCATGGTAACGGCAAAAATAAATGACATTAAAAACACCTACGGCATCGTATATGTCCCCGAACTTTCATACACCCCTTATGACGATGTAACCCTCAAATTAGGCTCCTACCTCATAAAATCCCAGCCCTCCAACCTGTTCAGCACCCTTGACGGAAGAAAAGAGGTGTATTTGAAGGTGGAGGTGGAGTTTTAGTCTATATCGTCTGGTGTTTTAGGGGGCAATATAAGTATTGCCCCCTTGAATTAACTACTATTTTTCAAGTTTTTTAAGTTGTTCTTCGGTTAATATAGATGTGTCTCTTTTCTCGGCTCCTTTCTTTCTCCCTATCACTATCCAGTTGAATTTTGCGTTTTTATCCCCGGATGCAGAAAGTACAGTAAAGCCCTTAGTAGAGGATTCAGATACATATAATGCACTCCAACTACCGACTGGCGTTACAATTACTTTTACTGGTACTTTTTCGGATACAGCCTCCTCAAAAATATTATCTCCACCTGATATTTCTGCAAAAGATATAGTTGCTTTACCGTCTTTTAGTTGTCCTGTCCCACTCATGTAGAAATCTCCATCAGGTGATTCAATTGTGTTGACTGCTCTCCAACCCTTGCTTGTTTTAACTCCTGCCTTGGTCCCACCAGAGAAATAGCCTTTCCCGATACAGTAAAGGCCGTAACTATAACTTGAAGAAGGAGACTGTATTGATATTCCAAATCGTCCATCCGCTTGACCCTTGTCAACGATTATTCCGTCACCATTGTCTGTGCTAATCCTAATCCCGGTGGCTGCAGAAGAGGTATTATACATATTAATATCAATACCCGTTTTATCTGCCCAGTTTTCTACCTTAATTGTATTCCCATGACTCGTTGAAGCATAAATAGCAGGGTCTCCATTAATGGCCTTTAGTGCTGTTGCGTCGTTAACTCCGGCCCATGCTGCCACACCAACACCGTTTGAGTTGAATGTTTGGCCTGAAACTCCCGCTCCACCGCTTGCATTTGTTTCACCATATATGGCTGCTTGGTTGGATGCCGAACATGTAGCATGTATTGCATCTATTCCTGAAGTGCTTGAGTGAACTTCAAGTTTATGAGAGGGGCTTGATGTTCCTATCCCGACGTACCCACTGGTTCTGTAAATATTACTTCCTGAAATTGTCCAGTCGTTGTCGCCCCCGCTTATGGTTTGTGGTGCCCAGCTTGAACCTGTCCAAGTAAGTACCTGCCCTGTAGAAGGAGTTGTAGATGATATTGGCTTGCCTCTCAAACCTACAACGGTTGGGTTTGTCAAACTTCCGCTCAAATCTCCTCCTGCGCTTGTACCTGAGAGTATGTATCTATTATCTCCCCATGACTGGTCAAAACTTATAGTAATATCACCTTCTGTGCCTCCACCTGTTAACCCTGTTCCTACATTCACTGAAGTTATGTCTCCGACCTGGTTGGTGCCTTCTGTCCATGCCTTGGTTGAATCCTTTTGTGAGCCGTTATTCTTTATATTTATGCTATCATTCTTGGTATCTACCTTTTGAAAAAGTTTGTGTTTCGCAGTATTGTTTGTCTCGGCATTTAAAGATGTTATAAAAAATATTCCCACTAATATTGATATTACTTGCCTCATAATTTATCCTCCTTTTTAATTTTTAATTTATTACGCTTATTTTTTTGATCATAGTTTTATCGGAATATTCAATTTTTATAAAGTATATTCCACTTTTGAGTTTTTCTCCAGATTTTTTAAGATGGAATATACTTGTATGGTTTCCTCGTTCCATCACTCCATCAAATAATTTCAATACCCTTTTACCGCTTATATCGTATAACTCTATTTTACCTGTGGATGTATGTGGTACTGCATATCTTACCACTAAGTTATCTGTTGTAGGATTGGGGTATACTGATAAAACTCGAAATGTGTGAGGCAGATTGTCTTGCTTTTCTTTAATAGAGACGTAGGATGTTAAACAAGATAATATTATATCAGTCCCATTGTTGCTAACGCTGAATCCGGAGATTGCATAGTCTTGTGGGGCAGTATAGTCTTGGAAGGCAATTCCTGTCCATTTGGATTTTAATATATCGTAAGTATTGCCCAGATTTGTTACGGCAGATAAAGTTACATAGCCGCTTGCATCGGGAGTGGACGTTGTAAATCCTGTTACATACTCTTCTGATGAGGATGGAGAGAATCCCTGTACTGCAACTCCTTCCCATTTGCTCCTGAAAAAGGTATATTCTGTACCACTTTGAGAGATTGCAGTTAAGTATACATAGCCGCTGGCATCTGGACCGGATGTGGAAAATCTAACGATAGGTTCTCCTGCATCGAATGGTTGTAGTCCTGTTCCCTGGAGGTTTGTTTTTAGTATTTCTTGTGCTCCCAGGGAAGATGCCACTATTACTATAGCCCATAACCACTTAGTTTTGCACATGACACCTCCTTTTTGATATACATTACTAAGTATAAACTCAAAAAAAAATCAACTAATGAATATGTTTTGAAAAGTAGTAGGTGTAAATTTTGTGAGCATAATCGCGCAAGGGAGTTAATTGCTATGATAAAGTAAAAATAAACAGGCAGGAAGATTCTCAGGAGATAAAAAAATAAGATGGAGAGAGGAAAAATAAAGCAGTTATATCCTATAGAAGAATTTGGATTAAATTAATTGCTTTGGTTGTAAAGATACTACTTCATAGGTGAGAAAAGAAGTTAATATTAACGGCTTCTTTATTCAATTTTCTTTTTTCTTTGTCTCCGTCTCCGGAATTTTTTGCTTAAGGAGTATATTTATTGGACTTAAGTTATTCCCTTTTAGTCAATTATTAGTCATTTATTAGTCAATTTGGTCAATTCATAAGCAATCCCTGCCCCTGCTTTACCTATTTTCGTAAATATTTTCTTTTCAACGAGTTGTTTTAAATCTAAGGTAGCCATTTGTCTTGATATACCATTCAATTCCTTATACTCTTTATTCGTTATCCTGCCTCTTTCTTTTACATACATCACAGCCTTTATCTGCCTTTCATTCAATCCCAATTCTCTTAAATACTCTTCCGTATAAATATCCTTCCTGAAATAGAGAGAAAACCCGCCCATTTCTTCTTTGAATTCGGGTTCAGGCAAACCTGCAATTTTCAAGTTATCAATTATTCTCCCTGTCCCTGTTCCCATCTCTTCTATCAATCCCGCAAGATAAAAGATGTGAACGATTAAGGGGTTTCTTGGAACAGAGGAATGTGGCTTTTTTAACTGCTCAAGAGTAATCCCTTCAGGCAAACCACCAATGTTAAAAAACCACATATAATCATCAAATATTTTAATCTGAGTTTGCACATTCCACCTGAAATAATCTCTATGAATTAAGGCGTTTATCAGTGCTTCCCTTATCGCAGGAAGAGGGTAATCCCATATTTCATCCCTTACGAGTCCTTTTATTTCATATTTCACATTTATGAAGTTCTTTATTGCTTCCTCTCCCTCTACAACCTGATTGAAGAGGTTTCCTCCTATCAGCCTGTCCCCGATGGGCGTTATTTCATTCTTTAACCTTATTACTCTTAAAACAGCGTTTAAGAAAAATTTTTGTGGGTCTTTTCCGAACAACATTATTGCTGCATTTGTTAATTTACCGTTATTAGACAGTTTTAGATGTTCAAAGAGTACTTTTATATCTGTATCCTCATCAAAAGATTCCAATCTACCTTTTGATCTTGCCATCCTTACGAACTTTCTCACAGTCTCCTTATCTATATCATCAAAACCTGATTCATCATTTATCAGAGAATCCCAGTTAGTGCCTTTGACGAAGAAATGTTTTAGTTTTTCAGGCTTCATTTCTCGTGTGGTATTTCCTACTCTTTCATAATATATTCCATTCAAGGATACTGGAATCTGAGATTTATGGACTGAAATCTTTAAAATTTTCTTGCCATCTATCTCTTCAATCTCAATGTCGGGGTGAATGCCAAGTTTTCCTACAATCTTTTCTGTAATTTTCTCAAGTTCAGTATTTGAAATATCTATACCCTTTACTTTTCCATCATCTGATACGCCTATTACCACTGTTCCGCCATCTGTGTTAGCAAAGGCACACAAATCTCTTAATGCTCTGTCTCCAAATTTTTCTTTATAGTCTATGTTCTTTTGTTCAATGTCATCTTTCATTTCAATTCCCATCCCAACGCCTTAAAAACCTCTTTTACCTTCTCCGTTAATTCTCTTTCCTCACAAACTCCGTTGATTCCTGTCCATATATTGAAAGGAGCGCTTTTTCTCTTCCTTCTTTTTCCATCTTTTCAAGGGCTGAGACAAAGAATCCACCGCTTCCACAGGCTGGATCAAAGATTCTTCCCTCTTTAACATCAAGTATTTCAATAATCAATCTGGTCAAACTTCTTGGAGTGTAGAACTCCCCGCCTTTTTTACCTTCTGCTTCTGTGAATTTCCCCAGGAAATACTCATATATTCTCCCAAATATATCCTTTCCTTTGTGTTCATCACCAAAATCAATGCTTGAAAAAACATTTATAGATAGGCAAGGTCATCCGGGCTAAGGTTAATTTTTGTGTATATCTTTGGGATAA
Source organism: Caldifarciminota bacterium (assembly GCA_027038175.1). Taxonomy (GTDB): domain Bacteria; phylum Hydrothermota; class Hydrothermia; order UBA1063; family CAJXJZ01; genus CAJXJZ01. The sequence continues at coordinate 36,139 of JALVYB010000008.1, forward strand.
CATTTTTAAGTTGTCTGGGATATTCTTTTTCAAGAATCTCTATTGCATTGTCCAGAATTTCTCCAATGTTTGGCTGGTTTGCATTTTTCTTTATATAGTCCCAGCGTGCTTTTTCAGGAACGTACATGGTGCCATCTGCAATATATACATCTCTGTCTTCCATAAGATAATTTTTAAACTCAGATGGTACTTCATTGACTTCCTCTTTTATAAGTTCTTTTTGTTTTTCTTCGAATGCAAAAGATACGTATCTCAAAAAGATTAAACCCAAAACAACGTACTTATATTCATGAACTTCAACTTTTTTTCTTAATTTGTCAGCGGCTTTCCATAGTTTATTTTCAAAGTTTATATCTTTTTCTGACATAGTGCATGCCCCCTTGCTTTGCCGGTATGTGATTGGTACAAATTATTTGTATCATTTTGTACTATTATAAAGAATAACCCTTAAAAATCAAAGTTTGATAGTGGCAAGTTAATCGTGTCAATCATTGAGTACTTTCATTTTCAAAAAAAGCAAGAAAAGTACGTGAATTAAGGACAATCATCTGAATTTCCTGGATTACGTTTATAGAACTTTGTTTTTGCCTTAAATACTTCCCAATAATACCCGTTCTTGCCTCCCTCTGTCTATTCCATTAACATTTACGAATAATCTAAATATGCATAACTTAAACATAGTAAATAAACTGGGTGAGAGGGATTGGAAAGTCAGGGTGCTATATGCCTTTGTTTTCTTCTTCGTATTGCTTGCTCTTTCCTATGCGGTGGGGTTTGTGCTGTTGCCAGAGGGGAGTCTTAAGAAGTTGCCTTTTCCTGTGTTCGGTGTTTTTAAGGGACAGGAGGCATTCGTATCGCTGTTTATCAAAACCCTTGTTTACAACATTTTCATGCTTGCGTTTATTGTACTTATGAATATATTCAGGGTGCGCTCATTTACATTCGGTTATCTGCCTTTATACGCCAACACCATCATTCTTGGGCTATTCGCCGGAACGAATTCATTCTCCGGGGGTATCTCCGCATATACCACTCAGGGCTTTTTGTTGTTTTTAAGAGTTGGATTTCTCGAATTCTCTGCTTACATTCTGGCTGCTACTGCAACAGTGAATTTTGCCATGTATCACGCGGATAAATGGAGAGGCGATAGTTTTAAGAAGGTGAAAGACCTTAGAGATTTAAAACTTTCTCCTCAGGAAGTTATCCTTTTAATCTTAGCAATTATACTTCTGGTGGTTGCAGCCTTTAATGAGTGGCGATAAACGTAAAGATTAATGTAGAATGATGATTTCCTATGGTTCCGCATTTCAGGTGGTGTTCAGTTAATTGTGTAAATCATTAAGAACAGATCCTTTTTCGAGGTAAGACATATTTAATACCGGTATCTGATTTTTTTACTTATCAATCTGAGGTGTTTTTTCCCATGCAATCTGTTTGCTCCCATTATTTTTAATTTCACCCGAGTTAAATTATAATCATTATAAAATGTTAGGGCTGTGCCCTGATGGATTGAAAACAAAGGAGGTGTTTATGAAAAAGTCCATTTTACTAATACTCATGGGTATTCTAATCACCGGTGGCATGGCTTATGCGCAGGAAGATACCGTGTTTGTTTATGGGCCTGGTGGACCATATCCTGCTATAAATGAGGCCGCTTCAGTGTACAGCAGGGAAAATAACGTTGTGGTTAAAGTTATAAAAGGTCCTGTATCAAGATGGGAGAAGGCAGCAAAGCAAAATGCAGATATAATTTATAGTGGGTCCGAAAATATGATGACCCAATTTTGCAGGCGATTTGGCATCATAATGAAAAATACGGTTACTCCGTTATACCTCAGGAAATCTGGTTTACTTGTGAGGCCGGGTAATCCAAAACATATAAAGTCCTTTTCTGACATATTAAAACCCGGTATTCGTATTTTGGTTGTTTCTGGTGCGGGATTGATCGGTGTCTGGGAAGATATGATTGGTAGAACCAAGAGTATAGACAGTTTGAAAATGCTCAGACGGAATATTGCCTTTTTTGCGCCTAACAGCGGGGTTGCAAAGAAAAGATGGATTCAGGATACTACCTTGGACGTATGGTTAACATGGAACATATGGCAGGTTGCCAATCCCGACCTTGCCGATTTTGTACCCGTTGATGAAAAATATACAATTTACCGTGATTGTGCTATTGCACTTACCACAAATGGTGTAAAGAAAAAGGAAGCGTTGGGTTTCTTTAATTTTCTGACAAGTGAAAGAGCCAGGGGTATCTTCAAAAAATGGGGATGGATGACAGATTGAGTTAAAATAAGGAGAATAAACGATGACAATAATGATTATAATATTAGGATTGATTTTTGGTGCCATACTGGAATATGCAAATTTGAATAAGTTTGATGTAATAAGTGGACTTGCTTTAAAAGAGGATTTAAGAGTGGCGAAAGCAATAGCAATGGCAATTGGCACAGGTGCTATTTTGATAAATATTGAGATTGCGCTGGGTTTTGCCGCCTATCATATAAAACCGTTTGTTTTGGGTGGAGTAGTAATAGGTGGGCTAATTTTCGGAGCAGGGATGGCTATTTTAGGTTACTGTCCTGGCACACTGGCAGTGTCTATGGGAGAGGGCGCCCTTGATGCAGTTTTGGGGGTTGTCGGAGGACTATTGGCTGGAGTGGTTTACACCCTGATTTTGCCTTTTATAAATCCCATTCTCGGACCCAATTTGGGTGCTGTGTCATTGTATTCGTTGCTTGGATCTAATGCCCTGTTTTTTATTCTCTTGTTTCCTGTCGCTATCGGCTTTATTGCTATATCCCTCTGGCTTCACAAAATAGACAGGAATAAAACTAAGAGGTGGATTTATGCAGGTATTGGCCTGGGACTTTTGAACATGGTTGTATTTGCCTCATCTGTCGCCAACAGGCCCATTGGAGCATCAACAGCATATCCTTATCTTGCAGACCTTGTAACCGGTCTAACTAAGAACAATTATTTTAACAAAATTAAGACACCTGGTAACTGGGAAGTAAAGTTTCTTTTTGGTGCGTTCCTTGCCGGGCTTTTAATCTCACTGTTAAAAGGTAACTTTAAGTTAAAACTTGTACATGAAAACTGGCTAAAACATAAAGGGAGTTCAGGAACGAAAAGGGCTATCTGGGCATTTATTGGAGGTTTTTTATTAATACTTGGTGCGAGAATGGCAGGTGGGTGCACAAGTGGCCATATTCTCTCAGGTGGGATGCAACTTGCTTTTAGCAGTTTAACGTTTGCCGTGTTTGTTTTTATTTCACTACTTTTTACTGGCAAATTGTTTTATAACTCTGGGAAATTTAGAGAATAAGGTTGGAATTTTTCGGGGACGGTAATATCACGTGATATGTTATGATTATTCATGCAAAATTAGACATACTTTCATTCCTAAAAATTTGCAAAAACAGGGAGTGTGGAATAAAATTTGGATAGTTTTGTAATTATTATTGTTTGTACTGGAAAATAAGGGGGTATGTATGGAAGAGTTTAAAGACAGGTTTAAAGATGATTCTGACATGAGCAAGAAACATATTCACCATGATTCCCACGAGGATATGAAGCATACCAAAGCAGAGCATCAACACCTGAATAAAGAGCATACGCATCACGAAGAACATAATCATCACATGCATCATGAGGGTCATAATCATGAGCATACAGGGCATGAACACTCGCACGAAGGTCATGCCCATGGACATGCAGGTCATCATGCCCACATGGTGGCTGACTTTAAAAAGCGTTTCTTTATCTCAACCGTTCTGACAATTCCTCTTTTAATTTTGTCTCCGCTTATTCAAAAGGTACTGGGTATAAGAGAGGCTCTATCATTTGGCGGTGATTTATATGTTCTATGGGCTCTTGCAACATTTATTTTCTTCTATGGCGGGTATCCGTTTCTCAAGGGTTTCTATGATGAGATGAGGGCAAGGCAACCGGGTATGATGACGCTTATTAGTATTGCGATAACAGTTGCATATCTTTACAGCAGTGTGGTTGTATTCGGTTTGAGTGGGAAGATATTCTTCTGGGAACTCGCAACCCTGATTGATATTATGCTTCTTGGTCACTGGCTTGAAATGAAGTCAGTGATGAGTGCATCGAGAGCACTTGAAAAGCTCGCAAGCCTGATGCCGCAAGATGCGCATAAACTCATGCCGGATGGTAGTATAAAGGATGTGCCGTTATCCCAGCTTAAACCCGGGGATGTGGTGGTTGTCAAGCCAGGCGAGAGAATTCCGGCGGATGGTGTGGTCATAGATGGAGAAACATCGGTAAATGAGTCAATGTTGACCGGCGAGAGTGTCCCTGTAAGTAAAAAGAAGGGGGATAAAGTAATAGGTGGTTCAATCAACGGTGAGGGTTCGATAAAGGTAAAGATTGAGAAAACGGGAAAGGATTCCTTCCTTGCACAGGTTATTGAACTTGTTAAAAAAGCACAGGAAAGTAAATCAAAAACACAGAGTCTTGCAGACCGTGCGGCTGTATGGCTGACCATCATTGCTCTTACAGCAGGAGGTATTACTTTTCTTGTCTGGACCTTTTGGGCTGGGAAGGACGTGGCATTTTCACTTGAAAGAACCGTTACTGTTATGGTTATTACATGTCCTCATGCCCTCGGGCTTGCTATTCCTCTGGTTGTTGCAGTATCGTCTGCCCTTGCCGCAGCACACGGATTCCTCATAAGAAACCGTACTGCTTTTGAACAGGCGAGGGACATTCAGGCTGTGGTTTTTGATAAAACTGGGACGCTCACAGAGGGAAGATTTGGAGTGAGTGATGTTGTGAGTTTCTCTGACCTTTCAGATGACGAGATTTTGAAATACGCAGCCTCTCTGGAGTCACGTTCTGAGCATTCCATTGCAAAAGCCATTGCTTCGTCTACAAAGGATTTACTTGAAGTGGAGGAATTTAGAGCCATACCCGGTAAAGGAGCAGAGGGCAGGGTTGGTGGAAAATTCGTACAGATAGTAAGCCCCGGTTTTCTCAAGGAGCAGGGAATTGAATATAATGATGGGCGAGTTTCAAAACTGTTCAGTGAGGGGAAGACGGTTGTTTTTGTCCTGATAGATGGTGATTTAAAAGGTGCCATTGCTCTGTCTGACAGAATCAGAGATGAATCAAAAGAGGCTGTTTTGAGCCTCAAAAAGATGGGAATAAAGAGTATTATGCTTACAGGTGATAATAAAAAGGTTGCAGAATGGGTGGCAAAGGAGATAGGGGTTGATGAGTACTTTGCTGAGGTTCTACCTCAGGAAAAATCGGAAAAGATTAAAGAAATTCAGAAAAGAGGTCTTGTTGTTGCAATGGTCGGTGACGGTATAAACGATGCTCCTGCACTTGTGCAGGCAGATGTTGGTATAGCCATAGGGGCTGGAACGGATGTTGCAATAGAGTCAGCGGATATAGTGCTTGTTAAAAATGACCCGAGGGATGTGGTTAATGTAATCAGGCTTGCAAGGTTAACCTACGGTAAGATGGTTCAGAATCTCATGTGGGCAACAGGTTATAACCTGATAGCCATTCCACTTGCTGCAGGTGTTTTATACGGCATGGGTATTTTATTAAGTCCTGCTGCAGGTGCTGTATTGATGTCTTTGAGCACTGTTATTGTGGCAATAAATGCAAAGTTGTTGAAACTGAATTAATCAGGGAATAGAATGGATTATTTTTCCACGCTACCACCTGTTATCCAGGCTCTTTTAGGTGGAATATTCACATGGTCGGTTACGATGCTTGGGGCGGCCGTGGTTTTTCTGAAGAAGGATATGAACAGAAAGCTTCTGGATGCTGCTCTGGGTTTTTCGGCAGGTATAATGATCTCTGCAAGCTTCTTTTCGCTGATAATCCCGGCACTGGATATTGCCTCGTCGTGGAAAATTCCCTCATGGATACCTGTTTCAACTGGATTTCTTGCAGGGGGACTCTTTCTTAAAGTAATCGATTCTGTTATTCCTCATTTACACATATTTTTGCCGCTTGAGAAGGCAGAGGGTATAAAGAGCGGATTGTCAAAAACCTGGCTTTTGATTCTTGCCATGACAATACACAATTTCCCGGAGGGGATGGCTGTGGGTGTTGCCTTTGGCAGTATCCATGTTCTGAAAAATGCCACTTTGGCAGGGGCTTTTGCGTTAACGCTCGGTATAGCCATTCAGAATTTCCCGGAGGGTACTGCCATTTCTCTTCCACTTCGCAGGGAGGGGTATTCAAGTTTTAAAAGCTTTTTCTATGGGCAGCTGTCCGCAATAGTGGAGCCCATAGGTGCTGTTTTAGGCGCGGCACTTGTTATGCTATCCATAAAGCTCTTACCGTATGCTCTTTCCTTTGCAGCAGGGGCAATGATTTATGTGGTCATAGAAGAGTTAATTCCTGAAGCAGAAAGCGGTGATAATGTTGACCTTGCTACCATATCAGCTCTTCTGGGTTTTGTCGTAATGATGATTCTTGATGTGGCATTTGGGTAATCTTCCTGGTGCTCTTTATCTGAACAGTTTTGCCTGTTTACATTGCAAAAGCTGTTTTATCCTGTCACTTTTTGCAAAGTCGCAGGGTGTTTTGCCGCCCCTATTCTCTGCATGTATGTCTGCGCCGTGTTCAATAAGGAAACGTACTGCGTCATAATTGTTCCCGAAGGATGCAAGATGAAGGGGAGTCATACCGTATTTGTCCTTTGAATTAATATCAATGCCGTTTGAGAGAAGGTCTTTTAGTTGTATCGTATCGCCGCCAAAGGCTGCGAAGTGAAGGAGTGTTTTACCATCAAATGATTTGAATGTAAACAGTTTGCTGTTTATCGCTTGCTGCACGAGGAGTTTCAGAACTTCCCTGTGTCCTTTATACGCTGCAATGTTAAAGACTGACCAGTTTAAATATTTGCCTGTTGCTTTTGCCCCGGCTTTCTGGACGGCATTTTTTACGGTGTATGTAATCTTTGCCCCGAGAGAAACGAGATATTCGACCAGGTTCAGATTCCCGTCCCACGCTGCCCGGTGTAGCATTGTCCAGCCCGACATATCCGGAATATTGATGTTTATGCTGTTTGCGAATTTTCTTATAATCTCTGCCCGTTCTCCCTGTGTCATTTGCTGAAAATCAAAGAATATCCTGCCTTTTTGCAGCAAGTCCTTTTGTGTCAGGTTGTTTATATCTTTTAAGGTTATGCGAGGCAGTAAAATCCAGTCAATAACAATACCCATTGGAGTTTCTAAAATCAGATGTCCTTTTAGCCAGTCTGGTAAATTGTATGAAGCGTCTACCTCTTTAAGTATTCCCTCTGTGGATGTGGTTATGTAAAACTGTTCTTTTCCCTGGATGGTTTTTACAAAGAGTCCATTTAAATATACCCTGAACCTGCGTGTTTCTGGCTCACCGCAGCAAAACCCGGGACAGTCCTCTTCTATTATAATAAGGTCTCCACCTGAAAGCCATAAAGGGGCTACAGCGCGGTAAGGACCGAAGGTCTTACTATCTGTTTTTACGTAGAAACTGCCCTTGCCACAGGGGAGGGTGCCTGAGCCTTTTCTGTACACAAATGCAAATTGATTATCCTTTTTTGAGAATCTAATAGCGAGCGCATCGTTTAGCATGGGGTCAATAGAGTAGTTTTCATCCTCTGCCATGGGGTTAAAATCATCGTTTATGTAGAATATTTCCATGTAATTAAGTGGAGTGTAAGGAACAGAATCTCCTGGCATATCAATAGTTGCGGGATTACGGGGATACGATTTATACAGGGGTACATAAGGTCCAGATACTCTTCTGTCTATCTGTATGTACTCCATGCTGTCCTTTATATACCTGAATGCAAAGTGCTTTCCATCATCCGAGAAGAACGGTCCCCATGCATCGCTGAAAGGACCAAAAGTGTCTTTGTTTACTCTGATATAGTACTTTTTGAAGACTTCGCCCTGTTTTGAATACACAAAGCCCCATGAATTTCCGTCATCGCTAACCCCTATGCGATACACAATACCAAAAGGTCCATAAATCTTATCATTCACATTAACAAATCCCTTTTTGCCTTTATAGTAGTTGAATGCGAAAGTATTACCACGAATAATAAGGAACATCAGATTCAGGTCTCCTTTCCCATTGCTCACCCACATCACCGGTGGATTATCGTATGGTCCATAGATTTTGTCGTTTATATAAACGGTGTTTTCTGAGATGTAGCCTTTAATGTTTAAGCCGTTTATGATAAAAAAGAGTAAAAGTTTTCCGAACATTTTTCCCCCTTTTTGGTGAATTTTACCCTGTTGTGTGTGGATATTCAAGATTATATGTGGAGTCAAGATGCATTGGAGAGAAAAATCTACCTCTCTATTAGGGCTTTAAAGTTCAGCGTCAAGCCTTTATCTTAAACTTTAATGCAATTGGGTAACAGGTTGCGCCAGATTAAAACGAAAATAGCCAAAGCTATTTATAAAAGCGTTTTCTCTCTTGGAGAGCATTTTGGAGTTCACATAACACCAAATCATTTTTACTTTCCCATCCCTGACACGAGGAAGTTAGAACAGAAGTTGTGGGAGAACCACTCTGATATGGTTGGTATAAGTATGAACGAGGATGCACAGCTTTCCTTGCTTTCTGAATTTTACTCCAGGTATAAAGATGAGTATGATAGTTTTCCTCTAACAGAAGATGAACGAGAATCTATTTTTCAATACTATGTAAACAATAAAAAGTTTGAATCCGTTGATGGGGAAGTACTATATTGTATGGTAAGGCACTTCAAGCCTGAACGTATTATAGAGGTTGGTTCGGGGTTCTCCACTCTTCTTATATCTGAGGCTGTGTTGAAGAATAAAGAGGAGGATAAAGAATACAGTGCTGAGTTTATCTCCATAGACCCATTCCCCGATAAGATTATTCAGGGTGGTGTTCCGGGCCTTTCCAGGATTTTAAAGAAAAAGGTTCAGGAAGTACCTCTAAGTGAATTTGAGAAGCTTTCAGAAAATGATATTTTATTTATAGACTCAAGCCATGTACTTAAGATAGGGAGTGATGTACAGTACGAATTTCTGGAGATTTTACCTCGCATTAGAAAGGGTGTTTTTGTCCATTTCCATGATATATTCCTGCCAGCGGAATATCCAGAAGAATGGGTTAAAAAGGAATTCAGGTTCTGGAATGAGCAGTATATTTTGCAGGCTTTTATGAGTTTTAACGAGAGTTTTGAGGTGGTATTTGCTGCAAGTTACATGCATCTTAATTATCCCGATAAACTCAGGGAGTATTTCAAAACCTATGCAATGGAGAAACGCTGGCCTGGGAGTTTCTGGATAAGGAGGGTAAAATAGAATGAGTAATAGAGAGAGGCATGTTTTTGTTGTTTCTGATTCAACAGGGGCGACTGCTGAAACGGTAGTAAAAGCGGCTCTGACACAGTTTAATACGACCAACGTTTATCTGCACCGATACCCAGATATAAGAACTTTGGAGGATGTAGAGCGGGTTGTTGAAGAGGCTCATAAAGTAAGGGGAATAATAGCATTTACACTTGTTGTCCCGGAACTCAGAAAAAAGATGCTTGAAGAGGGTTTGAAGAAAGCCGTGCCAACAATAGATATCCTTGGTCCAGTACTTTCAAGATTGCAGGACCTTCTTGAATTATCTCCAATGGCTGTGCCCGGTCTTTTCAGGCATCTTGATGAAGAGTATTACAGGCGTATAGCCTGTATAGATTTTGCAGTTAAGCATGATGATGGGAGAAATATAAAGGACATAAAAGAGGCTGATATTGTGCTTGTGGGCGTATCAAGGGCTTCAAAAACACCTATTAGTATATATCTCGCATACAGGGGATTTAAAACAGCCAATGTACCTGTGATATATGGAATGCCTCTTCCTCGGGAGCTGGACGAGGTGGACAAAGAAAAAGTTGTCGGGCTTACAGTTGAGCCATATAGGTTAAAATTGATAAGGCTTGAGAGAGCAAAGAGATTGAAAATGCCAGAGAATGACCCATATATTGACATTAACGCTTTGATGAATGAAGTGAGTTACGCTTTAAGGTTTTTCAAGGAAAAAGGATGGCATGTCCTTGATGTGACTTCACGTTCAATAGAGGAGGCTGCAACTGCAGTAATGGAAATTGTAGGAGCAGGACAACGTCGCTAAATTACATTATTCTCGCTTTGAAGGTTCTTTAGTTCCTGTTCTAATTTTTCAATGGTAATGGTTAACTCTTCCCATTTTCTATAGAGGTCCTTGAGCTCCTTTTTTATCTCGTCATAACGTTTGTAGTCAGTGTCTTTTATTTCATCCGGGTTTTCAAATCTGGAAAGTAGTTGTTTTTCTTCTGACTCGAGGTCTTCTATCCTTTTTTCAGTTTTTTCGAGTTCTTCTATTTGTTTTTCAATATTCCGTTTTAACCTTCTTTCCTTTCTCTTTTGCTCCTTAAATGCAAAGTAATCGCTTTCACGGGATTGTTTTGTGTCTTTTGTAAGAGATACGTTTGTTTTTTCACCTCTTTTTTCAAGTAATTTCACAAAATCGTCATAATCTCCGGTAAAGTAAGTGAGTTTCCCGTCACTGAGCAGGTAGTACTGAGTTTTGATTTTCTCAGTAAAATACCTGTCGTGAGATACAAATACCACAGCACCTTTGTATTCGAGGAGGGCTTTTTCCAGTGCTTCTCTTGAATAAAGGTCAAGGTGGTTTGTTACCTCGTCAAGTATGAGAACGTCCCTTCTTTTTGAAAATAGTAGCATAAGACGTGTTCTCTGTTTTTCTCCTCCAGAGAGTTTATAAAATGGGGTATCCATTTTTTCCTCTGAAAGGTCAAAAATGGATAATAGTGTAAAGATTTCTTTGTAGGTTATGTCTTCTCGTTCCTTTAAGAGAAGTTCCCAGGGTGTTATATCCTCTTCTTCTACCTCTTCCTCCTCTGTCTGACTGTAGTATCCTACCTCTATGGATGGATTTGTATAAATTGTCCCCCTATCAGGTTTTAGTCTCCCTGCGAGAATCCGCAAAAATGTTGTCTTGCCGGAACCATTTTCTCCAAGTATGGCTATTCTTTCTCCACGCCGCAGGAGAAAGTTTACTCCTTTAAGGACAGTATTATCACCAAATGACTTGTATATGCCTTCTGCCCGGATGAGTTCTGTTGGCAGGTGGTCCTTTGCCTGAATTCTAAATTCTGGGTACTCTTCAATTTCCGGCTTTTCAGGAATCTCTATTCTTTCAAGCATCTTTTCTCTTGCCTTTGCCCTACCAGCTGTTTTTTTGTCGTACCTGTTTCTCTCTACATATCGCCGGTACCTTTGAATGAGTTCAATTGTTTCTTCGTACTTTTTTTGCTTTATGCGGTTTTCTTCCTCCTTCATTACAACGAATTTACTGTAAGGGGCAGAATATAAGTTAAGTTTCCCTTTTCTCAACTCAGCAGTAGTTCGGGTTGTTTTATCAAGGAGGTATCTATCGTGGGATACAATGATGTAAGCCCCTTTAAAAGTGTTTAGATATTCTATAAGCCATGAAATTCCAATTGCGTCAAGATTATTGGTGGGCTCGTCAAGTAAGAGAACATCGGGTTCTGTCAGTAAAAGTTCTGCGAGTTTAATTCTCTTCTGCCATCCACCGGAAAATTCACTGATTTTTCTCTCTTTATCCTTTTCGGAAAAACCAAGTTTTTTGAGGACTTTTGAAATTTTTGAGTCGTATTCATAACCTCCGTGCATTGCAAACTCATCAAGTAATTTAGCGTATTTGATGGGGTCATCTTTTTGTGCCCTTTTAAGTTCCTCCTGCAGTATATAGAGTCTTTTGTTGGCTTTTTTCAGGGTTTCATACAGGGTTATGTCGCTTTCAAATACAATATCTTTCTGAGGGAGATATCCTACAAATATATTATCCTGCTTTATAATTTTCCCATCGTCTGGTTCGAGTTTTCCTGCAATAATAGACAGCAAAGTGGATTTCCCGGAACCGTTTTTTCCCACTATTCCAAGGCGGGTTGTGGAGTCTATAAAGAGGTCAATGCCTTCAAGAACGCCTCTTGCTCCAAAACTTTTATAGATGCCGTAGAGTTGAATCATTATTCCTCTATCACGATAATCTCTTTTTGCTTAAAATTTTTACCCTCAATATACATTACATAAGGTCCTTCTGGAAGTTTATGGGAATTTATGTAACCATCCCACGTCCACTCTCCAAGTGTAGAATTGTCATAATGTATAATACCGTATGGTTTTCCTTCAAGACTGAACAAATAAAACCGAACAGGACCTTCGTCCTGAACAAATGTAAAGGTAATCTTTTTGTTAAGTGAATATTGAATCAGATGTGATGAAAGATTAACATGGTTTTTCTCTCCTTTAAATTCCTGATAAACAGAGTTTACAGCATCTGGTGTTCCACCGTCTGGATTTTCACATGTTTTCCATGATGTGCGTTCACTGGAAGGCAGGATTGGATTTATTTTCTCAAGACTTTTACCGTATGAGCCACCGTAGGATGAAGTATAATAAACAGAGTCGAATATTACTCCTTTATCGGAGAGGAGATATACTGTTTCATAAGAGTTATTCAACGTGGGAAAACCTTCCACGTAGTAAAACGGTTTGCCAGGAAATCTACGAGAGAATCCTGAATCTCCAGTGATTACAATAAAACTGTCAGGAAAGAGAGTAATAAGAGGAGTCTTGGACGATGTACTCCCTGAGCGGTCTTTTACCTTAAAATGCGTGGTTATGGGCGATTGTGATGCATTGGTGACTTCAATCCATTCAACTGTGTCATTATACATAATCTCGTTTATAACCACCTGCGGAACATCAACTGTAATGTACACCTGGAATGTATCGTCTCCTGGGTTTGAATCTCTTACAGATAGATAGAAATCAACCTCAGTAAGCCCCCTTTTTGCTGGCAAAAGCGTTCCACTGAGCGTTGTACTTTCAAGAAAAGAAAGGGGTGTGTTTATTAAAAAGTTCTCCTCCTTTCCATCATCTGTCTTATAAAAAAGCTGGAAATAAGGAACATCCTGCCATCCTGTATTCGTTATGTAAACAGTGTATCTTATGGTGTCCTGAATACCAATAATAAAAGAAGAGAGTGTGACAGAGTCAATAGCAAGGTTTAAAGGAAAACTACAGGAATTTTTGTATCCTGGAGTTATAGAGTCTGATATTACCCAGTTCTTGGCATTATCAGGATAGAACGGGTTCCGTCTCTCTATGGATGCTCCGTCTGGCGTAGCCATTGGCAGGTTATCTTCTATATATGGAGTACCGTATGTATCAACTGTATCATTATGCCAGATGAGATAAACATTGTCACTTGAGGAAAGCCCATTGCCTATATCTGTGTCATAGGTTGAGAGGAGTATCGTCCCTTTGCCAAATCTATAAGGAGCAAAGTATTCTCCCTGGTGGAGGTAGTCCGGGTCAAGTATTATAGCATAAGCCCCAGGTGGTATGAATCTTGATATTTTACAGGAGTCACAAAAATCATAAATGTAGGGGTCCGGGAACGGGATTATACTGTCTTTTTCGCTATTATCAGAAATGTAGAATCCATCTATACTCACTGTATCTGTACTTTCGTTATAAAGTTCTATATATTCGTTTCTATCACCCGGTGAATCTGTCCCCGACTCAGGGCCTTTTGGATTATACATTACCTCATTAATGACGAGTGAGAAAAGGATAAGCGGTAACACCTTTTTTATATAACTTTTATTGAGTCACCGAACTCGCCGATTATCGGCAGTTTTTTCCATTCTCCCTGAATCGCATTGACAATTCCGATTACGGATAATGCTATAAAACCAACCCATACAAAGAACGAGATAACCCCTGCAAGGTACCTGATTATGGGCATAATACGGAGGAAAAACTCAATAAATATCCATCCGATTTCAAATAACAACAAAGCAATTCCCTGTCTTGCATGGAATTTTATGAATTCATTGTCCGGCTTTACCAGTATAGGCACAATAACGAGTATGCCCAGATATGAAAGCCAGGCTATTTGCTGGGCTTCACTTACAGATTTTTCTCTTTTGGTTTGGTCATCATGTGTTTTTTGTGAATCCTCCTCGAATTCTTCTTTTTTTTCTTCCTCCATGATTACCTCCTTTACACGATTTTAAGATATCTCTTAAATGTGTCTGTAAGTGGTGCTATGTCAAAGGGACGTCCTGTAACCTCAGAGAGCATCTCTTCAATTTGCCATCTCTTTCCTTCAAACCACAGTTCTTTGAGTAATTCACCTGCTTTTTTGTTAATAAACCATTTTTTCCCGAATTTTGTTTTTAAAAAGTCTGAGAGAGAGGCTTCTGCAAACCACGCTCTAAGATAGTTGGCTGAATAAAAATCGAGGTCAAGATCTTCAAGGTAAAGTTCTTTAAAAGTTTTAATAAAGAGGGCTTTATGTAATTCCTTTTCGTATATTTCAGGTGCGTTTTCTATATCTTCCGTTTTATGAAGCCATATTTCGAAGTTAAATTTGCCTATATAACGTCTTACTATGTACAGTCTTGACAAAATAACGCTACGAATAAAATGCTCAAGGTCTTCACCGTATATATCAAAATAGTACTCCACAAACACAGGGTCTGTCAAAAGATACTGAAACAGAAAGGCATATACCTCAGATAACCCCATATCTCCAAGGTACCGGTCCTCCATTTTAAGTGTGCATGAGGTGTGAGCGAAGTGTTGCGTATGTCCCATTTCGTGGAGAACCGTTTCAAAGTCTCTGTATCCCCCTTGGGGTAATACGTTGAGATAAACCTTGTTAGGTATTTCGCATGGGGCACAGAATGCACGGGGGCTTTTTGTTGGACGCTCTTCAAGGTCAAGAATTACGTTTTTTTGCTTTGATAGGTCAATTCCAAGGTTGAGCAGAAACTCTTTCAAAAAGTCAACAAGATAATTGGATTTAAACTTGTAATCATACTCTTTGCCTCTGAAAAGGTAATAGATGTCATAAACCGCTGCAGAGTTTAGAGATATGCCAAGTTGCATAAGAAGTTGCTTATTCATATGGTGTGTGTAAATTTCCTGGGTATCCTTTAGGAAACTCGAAAAAACATTTTTGTAATATTCAAAGTCTATATTCTGGATTCTCGTGAGGTATTCATAATATCGACCGTAGGGAAACTCCCGAATTGTTTCATAAACTTTCTGTAAGAGTTCTGCGTATATGGGATTGAGTTCCTTATTAACAAACTCAACTTTTAATTTAAAGAGTCTCTCCCTTTCTTCTCTTAAAGGCAGATTATTCAATAAAACATGCAATCTGGAATAAGTTATTTCATGTTCATCAATGTAAAATCGTTTTTCTGATTTTTTTCGTGATATTTCTTCATTCTGAGAAGATGTTTTTTCACCAAGATAATAACTTATTAAAAACCCCCTGAGTTTTCTTTCCTCAGGGGGTATAGAGTCTATGGTATCCTTGGTAAAAAGATACCTGTATTTTTCATATATAGGTGCAAGTTCAATCGCCTGTTTTTGACCCGAGCCATACAGGTAGTATTCGCACGTAAAATCGTGAAGAAATTTCTCTACGTCTTTTTTAAGGTTATTCATTTTCCATTGGAATTTTGAGCCCGTGTTTTTTAGCCGTCTTTTTGGCTATTTCATATCCTGCATCTGCGTGTCTTATAACTCCTATTCCAGGGTCATTGGTAAGTACTCTTTCAAGTTTTTTGTGGGCCAGGTCAGTTCCGTCAGCCACCACTACCATTCCTGCATGGAGGGAGTAGCCAATTCCGACACCACCGCCATGGTGGAATGATACCCATGTGGCTCCTGATGCCACGTTGAGCATGGCATTCAGTATTGGCCAGTCAGCAATTGCGTCTGACCCATCCTTCATGGCTTCTGTTTCCCTGTACGGTGATGCTACAGAACCTGTATCGTGATGGTCTCTTCCTATTACAATAGGTGCCTCAATTTCGCCTTTCTTAACCATCTCATTTATAGCAAGTCCAAATTCTGCTCTCTGTCCCTGTCCGAGCCAGCATATCCTTGCAGGAAGTCCCTGCCATTTGACCTTTTTCTGGGCAAGCTCTATCCATTTGCGAAGGTGTTCATCCTCGGGGAAGAGTTCGAGAACCTTTCTGTCTGTTTTGTAAATATCTTCGGGATTCCCGGAAAGTGCTACCCATCTAAATGGTCCGGAGCCTTCTGCAAAGAGGTCTCTTATAAATGCAGGGACATAGCCCTGTATATCAAAGGCATTTTTAACTCCATTATCGTAGGCCAGTCTTCTCAAATTATTCCCGTATTCAAAAGTAACGGCCCCCTGTTTCTGCATCTCAAGCATAGCCTCAACGTGTTTTGCTGCTGATTCTCCAACTCTCTTTAAGTAATCTTCCGGGTTTTTCTTACGGAGTTCATCTGCCTCTTCTACTGTAAGACCTGCAGGGATATAACCATTTAATGGGTCATGAGCAGCCACCTGGTCTGTAAGAACATCTGGAATGAACCCTCTTTTTACAAGTTCAGGGTGAACTTCTGCTGCATTACCAAGAAGTCCTATAGAAAGGGGTTTACCTTCTTTTTTAGCCTCTTCTGCCATTTTCAGTGCTTTGTCAAGGTCGTCTGTCCATGTATCAAGATAACCTGTTTTAATTCTTCTTTCAATAGCCCATGGATTTACTTCCACTGCAATCATAACACCGTCGTTGAGTGTGGCAGCAAGTGGCTGAGCGCCCCCCATTTCTCCCAATCCTGCTGTTAATACTATTTTACCTTTGAGGGTGCCATTGAAATGTTTTTTTGCTGCTGCAAAAAATGTCTCGTATGTTCCCTGCAATATTCCCTGTGTTCCTATATAAATCCATGAACCTGCTGTCATCTGTCCGTATATAATAAGTCCTCTCTCCTCAAGTTCTCTGAAGTATTCCCATGTGGCCCATTTAGGCACAAGGTTACTGTTTGCAATAAGGACTCTTGGTGCCCATTCATGAGTCTTAAACACTCCTACAGGCTTTCCGGACTGGACCAGCAGGGTTTCATCCATCTCCAGTTCTTTCAAAGTGTTTACAATAGCGTCAAAGGCTTCCCATGAACGGGCTGCTCTCCCTGTCCCGCCGTATACTATTAGATTGGCCGGGTCCTTGGCGACTTCAGGGTCCAGGTTGTTCATGAGCATTCTCATGGGTGCCTCAGTCTGCCATGATTTGGCAGTTAATTTTGTTCCACGAGGTGCTTTCACGACTCTTGCCATTATATACCCCCTGTGTTTTATAGTTAACTCTATTATATAATATAACATGCAGTGGTTCAACTAAAACGCTGTTATTTGTTGGATTTCCAGCACACTGTATGTAAAATAATATCCATGTTTAAAGCCATGCTTGTTTTTCTTGTAATTTTAAAGTTTAACATACTTGATTTGCCAAGGCATTACGCACAATCTGGAGACCTTGAAAGTGCAATAAGAGCGTATTCAGAGATTTATCGTACCGCCAATGATTCTATTATAAAATATCAGGCACTATACGAACAATCTGAACTCTATCTAAAGAAGGGCGATACCATTTCCGCACTTGTAAATCTTTACAGGTTGCAATCGCGATATCTTCCTGATAGTCTTGCTGGCAAGGTTTTCAGCAGACTATTCACGCTTGATAAAACGAGGCTTGGAAAAAACGCCACACTATTTGCAATGCTTTATCCGTATGTGAAGGGAAGACGCAATCTCCTTGAGAGGCTATTAGTTCGTCTCAAAAAAGAAAAAGACACAGCAAGTTATCTTGCTGTATTACGGGTCCTTGCTTCAGATTATGGTGGAAAGTACAAAAAAAATCTTTCTGAATTCGTTTATAAAAACAATCTTGAAACGCATGTATTTCAGAATTTGTTCCATGAATATGCCAAAGCTCCGTTTTTCTATTATATGCACAAAAATGATGTATTCACTGCGTTCTATACACTTTTCGGACGAATGGATGCGGAAAGTCGAAAATTGCGACTGAAAATACTCTATGACCTTGGTGCATATAATGCTTGCTATAATCTTGTTTCGGATGTGGAGAAAGACCCGGATGTGGTAAAGATAAAATTATTGAGCGCTGTTAAAATGAGGATGAGAGCAGACTCCATCATTATGCTTGTTAAAAAATATAAGCGTAACAGGAAATTATATAACAAGCTTGTGAATTTGCTTGATACATTGCCTGAGTACGGGCTTTTAAGGGCGTATTTTAAAGGTGATATTCAAGGAATTATTTTTCATGGTTTGAGAACGCAAGGTGGTTTGAGGGACAGTATATTCCTTGAAACTGCAATAAATCTGACCAGGGAAGGAGAGTATTCCCTTGCAAAAGAACTTATCAGGTCTGTAAATAGATACTATCCTTATGATAGAGTTTTGATGTGGAAGAAATTCATAATGAGTAAAAGGAAGATGCCGCAGGATATTCTGCTTGGTAAATATGATGCCATGGGTAAGGTTAAAGAGCTGTTTGAAAATAAATATTACGCTGAACTGGTTCAGTATGCAAAAGGAAAAGAACTTCCCAAACAGGCTGTCCACTATGTGGTTGAATCTTTGTATATGTTATGGAAATTATATGGACGAAAAGGGTATCTTAAGAGTGCGTTTCTTTTAAGTGAAAAATATAAGGCATCCATACCAAGAGACCTTTATCTTAAAGTAGTTCTGGATTATGCACCATCGAAATTTGATGTTGAGAGGTATTCATATGGAAACCTCTCAAAGAATGAGGTATATATGTTGTATTTCTTGCTAAAGGCGCAAAATAAATCCGGACTTATTAAAGACTTTGGCACGGGTAAGTATTATAAATATCTTTATGGACTATCAATTGGGAACGTAGATTCAGCACTCAGTTATCTTCCTGACGATGAAAAATTTGCAGGTTTGTTCTTTAAGGAAATTAAAGTGAGTAATAGAGAAGATTCATTAAAAGTATTAAAACACTTTGAGCATCTTAATCTGGATTATTTAAAATATCCTTCAAAAGATATTATTATGAAGACAATAGAGTATGCCATTTCACTTGATGATGTCTTGGGTGCGGATTCACTCCTTGAGAAATATAAAACATATTATGGTATGGACAGGTTTTATACTTACTCGAGAGCAAGGTGGTATTTTAACATGGGAGAGTATCAGAAAGCGTTACTTTATTCGTTATTCCATAACGAGGACAGGTTCCAGTTTTTGACTGCTGCATGCCTATTAAAACTTGGCAAAATTGATGCTGTTAGTAACCTTGCGCTGGATAATTATAGCAGGAATTTGCTCTATTTAAAAACAGGGATGCTCAAAAGGGTAAAGGTTTCGCTTCTGGACAGAGAAGATGCATTGTACTATTTAAAAGAACTTACAAAAGGAAATTATAGCACCCACTATATTGCAGCAAAGTTGTCCGATATGGTTAAAGAAGGTATTATTGACTCCATGACTTATGCAGCATACGGGATATTTATTGGGGCGCTTAAGAAAGATAGTGTCTATCTTAACTCCTATGGACGTTCATTGCTCACGTTTTTAAGAGTTAAGAGACTTATGAGACAGAATAAACTTGATTCTGCACTATTGGTTATTGGCAATCCAGAAGAGGCAGTTGATACCCTTAAATATCATCTTTATTTCAAAAAAGGTACAATTCTCTATATTAAAAGACAGTACAGAGATGCTATGAAAGATTATTTGAAGGCTGCAGAACTCGAGAGTTTAAGAGATGCTGCAATTTTCAATGCTTATCTTTCTGCAAAGAGAGGTAATTTAAAGAGAAAAGTTATAGCCCTACTTGAGGATTATACACAACAATGCATAACATGTGACAAATTACCTGATGCATATATTTCACTCGGGTTTAATTATATAGAATTGGGACAACCCGATTCAGCAATTTTGCAACTCAGCAAAGTGGAAGGATATCTCTCACCTGAACAGGAGGCTGAGTTAAAGTACTGGCTTGGAACTGCATATATGCAGGATTCAGTTTTTATGCAGGCTGAGGGATATTTTTCAAGAGTCTATAGATTTCATCAGAAAAGCGGGCAATGGGGAGATACTGGAGGGTTAAATGCTGCAAGGCTTTTGTATGCACTGGGGCTTAAGGAGGAGGCTGTATCCATTTATAGATCAATTATAAGAAGGCGGAAGAACGATGCTCTTGCTCAGGAAGCCAAAAAAGAGTTGAGTGTTATTAAATGACGGTTATATGGTTTTATCTTTTTACGCTTTTTAGGGTATCCACGCTATATACAGGTCCTGTGAAAAAGATAACGACATGGGGGGAAAATCTTTTTATTCTCACCTCGCACGCAATTTACAGGGATGGCATTACGGTTATTGAATCGGATGATGTGCTTCTGGATTTTTACCTGTCTTCGGATACCTTATGGGTACTTGAGAGGCATCCGGGCACTTCTTACACTTTTGTAAGTGCATTTGATAGGGGGTTCCACCTTTTGTATACCAGAGATGGTGTACAAAGTGCCAGGTATTTTGAGAAAGGAGATGATTTTGCTCTTTTTGCAAATGATTTTTATGCAGTTTTAGAAAAAAACAATGTATCCACACGATTGTATTTATCCAGATGTCATGTTATATCTGACAGTTTAATAGCAGGATTTAACCATCTTTCAGACACTTTTCTTGTATTGAAACCTTCATTTCAGTATTCAGGGCTAAGCATAGATACTGTTCTGGTGGAGTATGGAGTAAGTCTTCCAAGGGATTTGAAAGTTTATGAAAATTCCATGTATTTTTTAACGGATAACAATCAAATCTACGTGTTGACCTGTTCAGATGGGTGTAATTTGAAGAGGTTTTACCCAAGGTCCAATGAGGACTTCTATTATGTTAACAGAGCAGGGCAGAGTGATACGCAGGGAATATGGTTGAGTGCTTTTGACAAAACGTATTTATTTTATGAGATGTGGAATGATTCAATCATACCTGTTGACTCTATTTATGGAGTGAGGATAAAAGAAGTGGCAGAAACAAATTCTGAAAGATACATGCTCAACTATGATGGAACCATTTTAGATAATACCTTAAGGGAAAAATTTCATAACATAGGTGGAATATCGTTGTTGTATCAAAGAAAAGATACTGTGTTTGGTATATTGGGTAATCATCCTGCACATGCTATTATTTCCAACGCACTTGCATTTTCTTTTAATGTACTTGATACGTTTAAAGTTAGGTATTTTTATATGGGGCAGGAAGGAACATATTATCTTTTAAAAAATGGAGAACTTTATGATGTCTCTCGCGGCGTATCAATTTCAGACAGTGTAATGCAACCTTTTCTTGTAAGAGATACACATCTATATTTTATACGACATGACAGCTTATTGGACTATAACATACGGGAGAGGAGAGTGGAGAGAAGCACAACTTATGGGGGAGAGAGCATTCTCTTTTTGGACTCTTACAACGAGGAAGATATTTTAGTATTTACGAGAGATACTGGAATGCAGGGGATTTTTCTGCACAGAGTGGATAGTATGCTCAATGAGCAATCCAGAATCGTCGTTGCATCCAATCAGGGTTTTGTTTCTCTTTTCAAGCCTTTCCTTTATGGAAATATCGTATATGTGCCGTATGCATATTCGGTGAGTGGAGAATACAGAATAGCAAGGGTAAATTTGCAGGGTTCATATGTGGAAAGTATATTCTCAGGTGATGGGATTCCCGTTGCTATAACCTCTTTTTCACAGGATTCTTTATATATCCTTGAAATGCCATATGGCGCAAGTGATGTACGCCTTGCCCTTGCTGACTTCGCCTCTGGAGAGAGTTTTGTCTCTGACTTTATCGGTACAGGCGGAGGCAGTATGCTGGCTGACAAAAACTTCCTAATTATAAGTACAGATGGAAAAGTAGACCTATTCGACATCAGACTTAAAAGAATTATCAGGAGTTTTCCTGTAGTTCCTGTGAGTAATATAATAAAAGATAGACAGATTGTTCTTTATTCTCTCTTCACAGGTGTAGTTTACATGGATATTTCTTTGATTTCAAGCGATGGTTCTCTGATATTTAGAAAGAATGTGGAACTCTATAATGGCTATAATTCTATTAGCCTGCCTGATTTTCTCACGAGTGGAATATATTTTCTTCGATTGAGGCTAAAAGATGAGGACCAGATAGGGACATTCAAACTAATATACGTAAATGACAGAAAATTCTAATATTCCATTAAACAGGAAACTAATACTCTACGGGGTGTTTCTCCTGATAGTGTCTCTTGCTGTATTCTACGTTTTTACCTTAAAAAAGGAAAGTTTACATATACTTTTTTCTATACCTTACAAAGATGTGGCTCTCCTGTTTGTTTTATGGGGATTGTATATTTTGTTTGATTCTCTTAAACTCTCTCTGATTTCGAATATTGGAAAACACAACATGGGTATTTCTCTATCTTTCAAAACCATTGTGATAGGTATATTTCTTGCAGCAATTACTCCATTTCAGGTAAGTGGACTTCCCGTCCAGATATACTATCTTACAAGGTTTGGCATAGGAGCAGGTGAGTCAACTTCCTATCTTTTATTGAGGGGGGCTGTAACTTTTGCTGGTATTTTGACGTTGGCTCTTCCCTTCTCTTATATCTTAAGAAATACATTCACAGGGGTTATGAAAGGTATATACATGTATGCGCTCTTTGTGATTTCTTTTATAACAGTGTTATACGTATTGATTTTGTTCTTACCAGGTACTCTAAGAAAGATTGTTAAAGGAAAAACGTTTGAGGAATTTATGTCTTTACGCAGGGTTTTAATGGATGCTCTGAGTAACGGAAGGGGAAGAGTATATCTTTTTTCTGCATTCATTGCTACTATATGCTCTCTTTTTGTTTTAGGACTAATTCCTTACTTTGCGCAGCATGCCGTTGGTGGGCATTTTTTTGGTTTCTGGCAATCAATAGGTTATGAGATGATTGCTATTTCCTCTCTACTGTTTACTCCCACTCCAGGCGGAAGTGGACTTGCTGAGGCTGCCGGTAGTTTTATCTTCTTGAGTGGCGCAAATAGGGAATATATATTTCCTTTTGTGGTATTGTGGAGATTCTTTACTTTCTATATTACAGCAGTATTTGGCGCAATAGTATTTCTCATAGAGACAAGAAAAATGCTAAAATAAAAAGGGTGCCATGGCACCCTCTTTTTACATTCTGTTAGTAGTTAGTATTATTAATCTTCGAATTTTTTAACTATGACTGTGGCATTGTGACCCCCAAATCCAAATGAATTGGACATGCCGGCGCGGATTTTTACTTCTCTCGCACCCTCAGGCACATAGTCAAGATCACAGTCTGGGTCCTTAAATTCATAGTTTCTTGTGGGATGAACAACATCGTTTTTTACAGAAAGAGTAAGAATAATGAATTCCGCAGCACCGGTTGCACCCAGCATATGTCCTGTCATAGACTTGGTTGAATTAACAGGTATCTTATATGCTCTTTCGCCAAAGGCTCTCTTTATGGCAATGGTTTCAAATTTGTCGTTAAGTTTGGTGGATGTCCCATGTGCATTAATGTAGTCTATGTCTTCTGGAGTCATCCCAGCGTCTTTCATAGCAAGCATCATGGACATATAGGCACCCTCTCCTTCTGGTGCTGGCTGAGTAATGTGATATGCGTCTGCAGTCGCTCCGTATCCAACAATTTCAGCGTATATCTTTGCCCCTCTCTTTTTAGCGTGTTCAAGTTCTTCAAGTACAATTATACCCGCGCCTTCAGCCATCACAAAGCCATCTCTTTTGGCGTCAAATGGCCTTGATGCTTTATCTGGCTCATCGTTTCTCGTAGAAAGTGCTCTCATATTTGAGAATCCAGCAAGTGCAAGAGGTGTAAAAGGTGCTTCTGTACCGCCTGTAATGATAACATCTGCATAACCGTGTCTTATTTTGTGAAAGGATTCTCCAATTGCGTGTGTGGATGATGCACAGGCAGATACGATGGCGAAGTTGGGACCTTTAAATCCATACTTCATTGAGACGAGTCCTGAGGCCATATCGGCAATCATCATGGGAACAAGGAATGGACTTACTCGTCTTGGCCCTTTTGTCGCTATAACTCTAAACTCGTTTTCGAGTGTTATCACTCCCCCTATTCCAGATGCAATCATTACGCCAACTCGTTCTTTATTTAATTGAGGGTAGTCAAGAAGTCCGGAGTCCTCCATAGCCTCTTGAGTTGCATAAAGAGCATAGAGTGAGAAAAGGTCTTTTCTTTTGAGTTCTTTTACGTCAAGTCTCTTTTCAGGTTTAAAATCCTTTACGAGACCTCCGATTTTTGACCCAAACCCTTCTGTATTAAATCTATCTATGCGAGAAATACCGTTTTTACCCTCTAATGCGTTTTTAAAAAATTCTTCGACACTATGACCCAGTGGGTTTACCGTGCCAAATCCTGTAATGACTACTCTTCTCATAGATACTTATTTTTTGTTGAGTGCCTCTATGATATATTCCTGAGCATCACCTACAGTTCTAATCTTTTCTGCATCTTCGTCCGGGACTTCAATATCGAATTTTTCCTCAATTGCCATTACGAGTTCTACCACATCAAGGGAATCTGCACCCAGATCTTCCTGGAAACGTGCCTCTGGTTTTATCTGATCCTCTGCTACATTGAGTTTTTCCATTATGATTTCTTTGAGTATTTCGAAGACCTTATCTTTATCCATCATCTTCCTCCTTTTTGTTTTTTATGCCGAGGGCGGGATTCGAACCCGCACGGGATTTAAGCCCCACTGGGTCCTGAACCCAGCGCGTCTGCCAATTCCGCCACCTCGGCACGTGAGTTTTTCTAATATAAAGGAATTAATGTGTTAAATCAATTTTTAAATAACTTTTTCCTCTTTAAAGTTTTCAATATCACTATCTGAAAAACCAAGTTCTTTGAGTATTTCTTCTGTATGTTCTCCCAGTAAAGGTGGATGTCTGTAAATCTCAAATGTGTTCCCATCCATGTGTATGGGGTTCTTAAAGAGGGTAATTTTTCCTCCTGTGGGGTGAGAAATCTCCTGAAGGAATTCTCTCTCATAAACATACGAATCAGTGAATGCTTCCTTCACGTTTCTTACCGGACCTGCTGGAATATTTGCCTTTTTGAGTTCAGATATCCAGTAGTCTCTGGGCTTTTCTCTAAATATCTTCTCAAGAATGGGAATTAAGATATCTCTATTTTTTAGCCTGTCAGGGTTTGTTTTGAAACGGATGTCATCTGCGAGGTCTTCTCTCCTTATAACTTTACATAACCGTTTAAATTGTTCGTCATTGCCCACAGCAACAATGAAGTAATCGTCTTTTGCGAGAAAAGCCTGATAGGGAACAATATTAGGGTGCTGATTCCCGTACCTTCCGGGCACAACTCCGCCTATTAGAAAATTTGCAGCAACGTTTGCAAGGGATGCCATGGAACATTCAAGCAAAGAGTTATCTATCATGGCGCCTTCACCTGTTAAATCTCTCTTTCTTAATGCAGCAAGAATGGCAATAACCGTATACAGGGCGGTGAATATGTCACATATTGCGACCCCAACTTTCATGGGAGGACCATTGGGTTCACCTGTTATACTCATAAAACCAGAAAGTCCCTGAATAAGAACGTCGTATCCTGGTTCACCAGACAATGGACCGCTTAAACCGAAACCTGTAATTGATGCCCATATAATGTCTTTTTTGATGGATTTTATGTCTTCATAAGTTAATTTTAGTTTTTTTAAGGTATCCGGTAAGAAATTGAGCAGCACCACATCGCTCTGTTTAATAAGCCGCTGGAGGATTTGTCTTCCGGTTTTAAGGTTTAACGTCATACTCCTTTTGTTGCGATTACAGGACATATAGTATGCGCTCTCTCCGCCTTTAAAAGGTGGTCCCCACCTCCTTGTTTCATCTCCAATATTGGGTCGCTCCACTTTTATTACATCAGCCCCAAGGTCGGCAAGTATCATGGATGCCGTGGGGCCTGCCAGAACCCGTGAAAGGTCCAATACCCTGAGCCCTTTAAGTGGTTTCATGCCTTTAGAATAAAGGTAAAAAGATGGAATTAGAAATTTACGGAACGATGATTTTGTCTTAAAATCTATGGTAAAAGGAGGTATGGCGTTGAAAAGGCTTGGAGTAATTATGGCGGGCGGTAAGGGAGAACGGTTCTGGCCTCTTTCAAGAGAGAAGCATCCAAAACAGTTTTTGAAGATAAAGGGTAATAAAGAACTTATTGAGTCTACCTATGAGAGAATTAAGGAGAGTTTTGATGATGTTTTGATTGTAACTACGAGAATTTTAGAAGACAAGGTAAGAGAGAGGTTTCCGAATACCAGCATAATAGCAGAACCTGTAGGCAAAAATACCGCACCCTGTGCTGCTATAGCCACTAAATTTGCAGAGGAACATGATTTTGATATTGTTGCTCTTTTTCCTGCTGATCACTATATAGACGGTATAGATGGCTTTAAAGATAATGTTCAGAATGCAATGAAAATAGCTGAAGAGGGATTTATTTCTACAATAGGGATAAAGCCTACGAGACCGGATACAGGTTTTGGTTACATTGAGCGCGGGGAAGTTATAAAAGAAGGTATTTATAAAGTCAGGAAGTTTCACGAAAAGCCAGATAGAAGTCTCGCTGAGGATTACTTCAAAAGCGGTAAGTTTTACTGGAATGCGGGTATGTTTTTCTGGAGGACAGATGTATTTTTTAATGAACTTAAAAGATTTGCACCTGAAATTTTTGAACCTGTTAGCAGGTACAATCTTTCAGAGATCGAAACAATTTATAAAGAGGTACCTTCCATTTCTATTGATTATGCTCTTTTAGAAAAAACCGATAAAACCGTTGTTGTGGAGAGTAATTTCTTCTGGGAGGACCTTGGTTCCTATATCGCCCTTGAACGTGTGATAGAGAAGGATTCAGGTGGCAATGTGGTCATCGGTGATGCAGTATTTTTAGATGCAGGTGATAACATAGTGGTATCACAGGATGGGCTTGTTGCCGCATTAGGTGTTGAAAATCTTGTAATTGTGCATACCAAGGACGTTACGCTTGTACTTCCTAAAGATAAATCTCAGGATGTTAAAAGAATCGTAAGACTTTTAAGGGAACAGAATAAAAAGGAATACCTGTGAAAAACTACAGAACATATGCCTTAAGATTACTTTCTATAAGACAGCGGAGTGAGGCAGAACTGAGAAAAAGACTTAGGGAAAAGGGAGCTTCTCCCCAGGAGATTGAAGGTATAATTTCATCGTTTAAAGAACTCGGTCTCATAGATGATATGGATTTTGCACGGGAATTTATAAGGAGCAAGGCTGTGAGACACTGGTCATGGTACAGAATAAAAAGCACGTTGAAATATGAATTCGGAGTAAAGGATTCTATCATAGATTCTTTAAAGAATGAGTACCCTGACGAAATTGTGATAGATTATTACGTTAGAAGATTCAGGAGAGAGGGAAAGCCCATAGAAAAAATAAGACAATTTCTATTAAGGAAAGGGTTTAGTCATGATTTTATAAGAAGAGTGCTGGAAAAGTTATCAGATATCGTCTGATTCGTATTGGTTAAAGGTGTTTTCTGTATCTTCCCACATGATAATTGTGCGGTTTTTACCCAGTTTTTTTGCAATATAGAGTTTCCTGTCTGCTTCTCTCATTAGTTCTACTGCTGTATATGCTATGAAGAAATAACTACCTCCTATACTCACAGTTGTGGTTGTATTTTTCTCCACTTCTTTTCTTATACGTTCTGCAATTCTGTAAGCGCCTTCGTCATCTGTATTGCGCAGGATTACAGTGAATTCGTCCCCTCCATACCTGTATACAGAGTCTGTATCCCGAATATTTCTTTTAATTATGTAGACGATTTCTTTCAGGGCTTTATCACCTGCGAGATGTCCGAGTGTATCATTTATACTTTTAAAATTGTCAACGTCTATTATAAGGAGTACAAATCCTGTCTTATGAGTCATACATTCTTTTCTTTCAGTTTCAAGGTCATCATAGAACTTTCGCAGGTTAAATGCACCTGTGAGAGGGTCTCTGATAGAATCTTCATAGTATTTCTGGTATCGTTTCTTCATATGGAGGGACAATTCAGAGAGTTCTTTGCACACCTCATCAAATTCGTCTATGCCTGTTGAATGTTCACAGCCTGCATTTTCGTCTCTTTGCAGGCGAGTAATTGTATTTGCTATTTTATTGAGATTATTTATAAAGGTTTTTTTTAAACCCACTGTTGTGGTGATAAATATAACAAAGATACTCAATAGTAACAGAAAAATCCTGCTACCCAAAAAAAACCAGTGATATGTAGATAGTGGAATAGGGGATATTACTGCCCCAAGGTAATAAGGGGAATCCTGGTTTAATTTAACAAGAAAAAATTCCCCTTCAGGAGTATTAAGATAGAGAGTGTCACCGTGATAGACAAAAGTCGTATCATGTGAATGTACTAATTGAAGCAGGTTTACCATCTCAGAAGATAATACCCCTATTTTTTTTCTGAGGCATACTATTGTGCTGTCCATTTTTTTGTATATACCGATGTATTTAAGATTTTTATAGTGGGAGAGGCGATTGGAAAAATAATAGTCGATAAGGTCGGTATCTTTTTCCACAGAAATGTTATCAAAAAGATTTACAAATTCTGAAAGGTTTTCCTTGAATAATATCCGTGTGTAAGTTTTATTCGACTTTTGAAGATATACATCACCCACTATTACCGATAAAAAAATTACGCCTAATACTATCAGTATGTAATATAAAACTATTTTTTTAATGCTCACCTCCACCACCCCTTGGGCATGTATTTTGAAGTATATTACCCGTATAGTGTTTTGTCAAGGAACCTTTACGATGAACTTTCTTGTGCTGTGTATGTCCATGCTGTTCAGTTAAACATACAATAAACAATAAATTTATATTTTCTCATACTGGAACCAAAAGTGTCGAAATCTCAACACTTCCTTCTGAATAAGCCATATATTATGGAAAACCTTGAATTTCTTTAATCTCTCCATTAAAATCTTAATAATGCACTTGATTTATGCGATATTTATAACCCTGCTGGGGCTCGCCATTGGTAGTTTCTTAAATGTATGTATTTACAGGATTCCCCGGGGAATGTCCATATTAAAGCCGCCCTCCCATTGCCCGCATTGTGGGAGAAAAATTAAATTCTACGATAACATCCCTGTTGTTTCGTATGTTGTGCTTGGTGGTAAATGCAGATACTGCAGGGGTAAAATATCCTTAAGGTATCCACTTGTTGAATTGCTGACAGGGATTATGTTTCTTTTGTCGTATCTTCGGTTTGGTTTAACATGGGACCTCTTGAAAGTCCTCATATTCTTAACATTTTCGGGTTGTATCGCTTTTATAGATGGAGAACACATGGTGGTACCGGATGTGGTAAGTTTTCCTGCTATTATTATAGGCCTGATTTTTGCGATTTTCTCGGTTGGGATAACGTTAAAAAGTGCTTTGATTGGTGCTTTTCTTGGCGGGATTATAATGTTTATATTTCGTGTGGGTGGTAAGTGGATTTTCAAAAGGGAAGCCCTTGGTGATGGAGATATTGTTATAATGGTTATGATAGGCATGTTTACAGGTCCTTTTGGAGTATTTATATCAATTCTATTTGGTTCCTTAATTGGTAGTATTGTTGGCATCATATTGTTACTCAAGAAGAAAGGTGATATTCTTCCCTTTGGTCCTTTTCTGATTTTTGGTTCATTTATCTATATTTATTTGATTCAATTTTCAAAATACTTGACAATTGGTTGAACTTGTGTTATTATATACGACATGGCAGAGGAAATTAATGTAAAGAAAAAGAAAGCTGAGGCTTTACGTTTCCTTGGTAAAGGTAAGATAGATAAAGCAATTGAAGTATATGAAGAAATTCTAAGAGCCAAGGAAGACCCTGATATTTACAATGCGGTAGGAGACCTCTATGTTAGAAAACAGAATATTTCCAAGGCTATAGAGTCTTACGAAAAAGCGTATAAACTATACAAAGATATAGAATTCCTTGATAATGCTGTCGCCGTGATTCGAAAGATCCTGAAATACGAGAAGGACAGAAAGGATCTTTATCTTGAACTTGCTGGACTGTATACAGAATTGGGTAATCAGGATGCTGCTTTAGATGCTCTTGAGAGTGTTATAACTGATGATTTAGACCCCTCAATGCTTGAGCGGGCTTTCTCCATTATCACTCAACTGGCAGAGAAGGTGCAGGAGGACGAGTCGAGTGTAAGGCGATTTGAGAGGCTATTTTTAAAACTACAGGAAATATCAGAGCGGTTTGGAGAAATATCTCTTGAAAGTGGAATGGGTATGGAAATGGGAATGGATGAGGAAGATCTCTTTGCACCAGAGGGGCAGGAACAAAGTGCTGAGGTAAAAGAGGGAGAGGAGGAAGAGGGTATTGTCTTTAGTGAAGAACCTCCTGAGACATCACAAAAGGAAATAACTTCGGAGGCTCCTGTTATAATAGAAGAACATACTCCTTTAGTCTCTGAAGAGGAGACAAAGGAAGAGGAATTTGTTTTTGAAGAGGAGGGGCATGTTACTTCTGAGACAAAAGAGGAAGAGAAAATAGCCTCTGCACCTGGACTCAGCAAGGGATATGATAACCTTTATAGTGCTCCTGAGGAGCCAGAAGAGGAGTTTATTTTTGAAGAGGAGGCTCAGGAAGAGCCTGTGATTGGAGAAGAAGAAAAAAGCGAGACGCAGGAGATTTCTCTGGAAGAAAAAGAGTCTGCTGTAGAAGAGGAAGAGGTTGGAGAGGTTATTGATTTAGGTGAACCTGAGGGTGTGGCGGAAAGTGGTATGGAGAGTACAGAGGGAGCACCTGTCGAAACAGAGGGTCCTTTGTTAGCAGAAAGTGATGAAGAGAAAGAAAGAGAAGTAGAGGAGAGTAATATACGTGCTGCTTCGGTGCCCACCGAGGAGATTATTTCCCGTAAACCTGTGGAAAGAGAAAGACCGCCCACAACCCACAGACCAGAAATAGAAATAAAATACGCTGAGGAGTTTAAAGATATAGTTCTTACATTTATTGAGGAGATGGGCGAAGCGGATATTAACGAACTCTACGATTTCAAGCATCCATTTGAAACTGCAATGACGTTATATAAGATGGATTTATACGATGCGGCAATAGACGAGTTCCAGAGGGCCATGAGAGATAGTGAATACAGACTTAAATCTATGGAGATGATAGGCAGAATATTCCATGAGATGGGTAATCATGAAATGGCCGTTAAGATGCTTGAGAAAGCGCTTGAAGAAGGGGGTTACGAGGAGCATGAATATAGAGGCATAAGGTATTTCCTCGCAATGGCATATGAGGCAATGGGACTTGAAGATAAGGCTCTGGAAAATTATGAACAGCTTTATCTTATTGATAGGACTTACCAGGATGTTAGCGAAAGGATAGATGCACTTAAATTAAAAAGAATGAAAAGCTTTTAGGAGGGTTTTATGGCTGACCTTGAGAAGGTAAAAAGGAAAACTTTTGCAGATATTCTGGTAGATGAGGGAATAGTTCCCCAGGAGATAATGAAGAAAGCACTAAAGGAGCAGTGGAGTGAAGGAATACCTATTGAACTCTATCTAATTAATAAAGGTTATGTTAACGAAGATACCCTTATTTCGGTCCTTACGAAGAAGTTTCCTCTTAAGTATGTAGACCTTTCGGTAATACAGCCAGATCCCGAGGCGGTTGACCACATTCCATACAGAATCGCTAAAAAATATGTTCTTATACCTTTGAGAAAAAGCGGACGTTCCCTTGCTGTTGTTATGGGAAACCCATTAAATCGTGAGATGGTTAGTGAACTCAAAAAGGTAACAGACCTTAAAATAATCCCTTTTGTTGGGAAAATATCAGAGATACTGGATTATATAGAAACTTACTATTCTGAAGAGGTGAAGAGAGAAGAGGAAATCGAATCTCCAGCAGCATATGGTAAACTCAAAGGAGAGGTGGGTCTTACTCTTCAGAGTAACATGAATTTTGATAATTTTGAGGTGAGTTCATGTAATGAGGTTGCTTACTCTTTTGCAAGGAGTTTTGCTGAGACCAGAGGGGTGGAGAATACGAGATTGTTTATTTATGGAAATGAGGGGTACGGTAAGACGCATCTTATAAACGCAGTTGGAAATTTTATACTGGAGCATGAAACCTTCAGGGGTGTTCTATACACAGATGCTTTGAAATTTATGGACCTTTTAAATAACGCAAAGAGTGACAAAGACCTCAAAAAATTCAGATTGTCTCATATTGAAACAGATGTGTTTTTGTTTGACGACCTTGATTTACTTATAGGACATGATTATGCACAGAATCAGTTGCTTTATATTCTTATGGAACTTAACATGCAGGAAAAGCAGTTTATTTTCACAAGCAGTATTCCCCTCAAAGGGCTTTCTGGAATGAACAAAAAACTGATTTCCATAATAGAAAGTTCAATAATGGCACCAATTGACCCCCCTGATAAGGAATTAAAAATGAAAATTCTCCAGAAGAAACTTGGCAATTTAAATCTCTCTTCCAAAGTTCTTGACCTTATTCAGGAAGGAGCAGAGGACAATTTGA
The DNA here is from genome assembly GCA_027038175.1 of Caldifarciminota bacterium. GTDB lineage: Bacteria > Hydrothermota > Hydrothermia > UBA1063 > CAJXJZ01 > CAJXJZ01. The sequence goes on from JALVYB010000008.1 coordinate 68,720, forward strand.
GGGTGTTAAATGCCATCATAAATGAGGTTTTAACCCTGAGTCGTATGGGGAAAGAGATTGATGTTGGTCTTATAAAATCTATTTTAAAGACTTATAAAGGATAAAAAAGGGGGTTAATATGAGCCTTACCGATTTGTTAAAGGGCTTGAAAAAAGCCGGGGGCGGTACCAATATTATAAGTATTGATATCGGCTCCAGTTCGTTGAAACTTGTGGAGATAGAACGCAGAGGAAAAAGATACGTTCTTAAAAACCTGGTTTCCGAGAAACTTCCTCCTGAACTGATTGTAGGCAAGGAAATAATGGACCGGCAGGAGATTATAATAAAAATACAGGATGCTTTGAAGAAACTCGGTTCTTCCGTTCAGGCATCGGTAATTAATGTTGCAGGTCAGGATGTGATTGTTAGAAGGCTCACTGTCCCCAAACAAAAGAAGAAGGAAGAACTTGATGAATCTATATTATGGAAAATTAGAGAAGAATTGAATGTGGACCCTGCAGATGTAACCTGGGGGTATTTCATATTAGGAGATTCTGCCACAGCAGGTTCTATAGATATTTTCCTTGCAGCTGCGAAACTTGAGGTAATATACGGTCTATTGGACCTTGTGAGGGCAGCAGGACTTGAACCATTTGCCATAAATGTTGATCCTATCGCACTGTACAACGTATTGAAATACAACGGTTACCTTGAGGAGGATAAGACCATTGGGCTCGTTCACATAGGTTACGAAAATACAGTGCTTGTTATAATTAAAGGTGGGAAAATTCTTCTCTCCAGAGAGATGCACGTTTCTACAAAAACTTATGTGGAGTCGATTTCCAGATTCCTTGATCTCCCACGTGAAGTTGCAGAAGAGGTGATGTATAAAGGTCCTGGCGACAAGGTGGAGGAGGAGGCATTCAGAGACACCATAGAATCTCTCAATGACAGATTTGTAGGTAATCTGGAAAGAAACTTCCAGGGAATTTTACCTGAAGGAGAAAGCGTTGACAAATGGATTTTAAGCGGTGGTGGTGCATATATCACAGGGCTTCCTGAGTATATTAAAGAGAAGTTTGAGGGAGAGGTCGAGATACTTGACCCGTTTAGAGAACTGGAATACGAGGCAGAAGAAGGTGTTGGCGATATGCCAGCCATATACGCTGTGGCAATTGGACTTGGAATAGCATATTTCGAAAAAGAGACTTCCATTAATATATTACCTCCAGAAGAACTTGAGGTAATTGAGGAGATTTCTCTTGTCCCTCACATTGTTCTATCTGCTATAATACTTATTGTGTTGCTACTCATAATGGGAGGTGTTAGTATCTTTCAATCGAGAAAAATAGCGAAACTTGAAGATGAAAAGAAGGGGCTCCTCGAACAAAAAGTTGTTCTTCAAAGGAAAGCCGATGAGATAAGGGGTATTAAGAAGCAGATAGAAGAGGTAAGAGGTAAGATTGAGGTTATCAAGAATCTTTCCAGAGACAGAACGAGATATGTTCAGATTATGAATGAGATTAACAGGCTTTTGCCTTACGATACATGGCTTTTATCAGTTCGTGAAAAAAGCAGTGATGCTCTTGAACTGGAAGGAGAAGCAGGTTCCAACCTGATACTTGCTGAATTCATGAAGAGATTGCTTGCCTCACCACTTGTAAGTGATGTACAACTTATAGAATCAAGGGTCGATAAAGTAGAAGAAAGAAAAGTTGCTCATTTTAAATTAAGTGTAACTTTAAGTGAGGTCCTGCTTGCAGGAACCCAAAATTTAAATGGAAAACAAGGAGGTAGGTGATGAAGTTTTTAAAGGTGCTCCCGCTCTTTATATTTGGAGCTGTTTTTGTATTATCTGCCTGTAATGAAGAAGATAGGACCGCAGAAGTTTATGGCAATGTCTACTGGGCTGAAACGCACCTTGTTCCGAATGCATCAGATACCACAAAGGAAGATACTATAATTTATTTAAATCCCGCCCCGGATGTAGAGGTTTATCTTGAACAGGATAAATCTTCTGACATGCCGTATACTGGAGAAGATTTATATACCACGACTGACAATAACGGTCAGTATTCTTTTGTAGTGTATCTTGGCAGGTCTTTTGATGAAAACTCCATGATGTTTAAGGAACAGAGAATGGCAGATGTAAGACTTTATTTCCAGTGGACTCCTCATGGTAATTACACGCTTTACAATGGTGGTACCGCATATATTGCCGGTCAGCTTGCTACAGAAGTAACAGGACTTACGATTAAGGATGGGGAGAGGATAAAGGCTCCTGATGTGGTAGTTGGTGCAGTGTATTTTAGACCTTAATCTTCCACAAAGGGGGAAATATGAAATTTATTAAAAGTCCTAAATTTGTCTGGGGGATAGCCATAATTGTCTATATTATAGTTGGCTATCTCTATTATAC